>JAZKSQ010000082.1:0-6774 GCA_036625995.1 Thermoplasmatota archaeon
GTTTCTAGCTTGTTATTCACCCGCGAATGCCGCGAGAATATTTTTTTCCGTCTGTGTTCCTTTAATATCCTTCATAAAAAAATTCTTCTCCTTTAAAACAAAATTTGTTTTACCATAACTCTCTTTTTTTTTAACATATCATTTTTTTATTTTTTTTTATGGTCCTACGTGGACCATCGGCCAATATACATCAGCCTGTTCGAATCTCTCCATACTTTCTTTTTCATTTTCAAGGAGCTGATAATGTCCTTTTTCCATGTCTGCGAAATATTCAAGCATGCTGCTGATATTTTTTTCGTCGGTAAACTTCTTGGATAATTGTCGATAAAATCTTTGAGCAAACTTTTCCGCTTCCATCGCCTGTTTGAGTATCTTACTCAAAGCTATATCTTCAATAGGGATATCCAATTTCGGCATAGGTACAACAGATTTTTCCGGAATCTCCAATTTTTTATCGGGATAATATTTTTTGAATAGTTTTTCCAATAGTTGTCTATGTGTTTTTTCTTCTTTAGCTAAAAAGAGAAGTTTATCTTCAAGTAAACCGTTTTTAATGTTTTCAGCTGTTTTTTTATATACATTATAGCTATCGATCTCGCTTTTAATTGCAGACAGGATCAAGTCTTGGAGAGAATATTTTTCTATATCCATTTTTTCCTCCATTTATTCTTCACTTTCGGTTGGCGGTGTAAATGTTCTTTGACCTAGTTCTTTATCCAGTCTTAATAAACCGTTTCCGCTGTCTCCTATAAGTTTCAGTTTTTCCACGATTTCCTCCGCTGAATCTTCTTCCTCAACTTGTTCTTCTACAAACCATTGTAGCATATTATAGGTTGCATGATCGTTTTCTTTTGAAGCTAGATCAACTAAGTCGTTTATCATCTCGGTTACTTTTTGTTCGTGTTTATATGTTTCCTGGAATACGTCAAGAGGTGACTTCCAGTCTGTAGGTACTTTTTCGATGGGTTGTAATTTAACTCTGCCGCCTCTGTCGTTTACATAGTTGTAAAAACGCATTGCATGTGCAACTTCTTCTTGTGCTTGGTTTCTCATCCAGTTGGCAAATCCACCAAGACTTTTAGATTCAAAGTAGGTAGACATAGATAAGTAAAGATATGCCGACCATAATTCCGCGTTTATTTGATTATTTATTGCTTCTTCAATTTTTTCTTTAATCATTCTACTACCTCTCTTTTTTTTTAAAAATAAAATAAATTATTTGTTTTCTTTATGGCAGAACCACCAGTCATAGCAGTCATATTCTTTTTTACGTTTTTTAGCTGTTTGTACATCTGAAGCAGGTGGGATTATAACTTTGTCTTTGATTAACTCGTTGTTCGGCCAGTTAGCTGGTATAGCTACTCCTTTATCATCAGCTGTTTGAAATCCTTTAATCATACGTAGAAACTCATCCATGTTCCGTCCCAGCTCAGGTGGATAATAGAGTATAGCTCTGATTATTCCTTTAGGATCAACTATAAAAACAGCTCTAACCGTGTTGGTTCCTTTGTTAGGATGTATCAAACCTAAGGTGTTAGCCACTTTACCTGTATCAGCGATTATTGGAAACTCGATTTCTTCATCTAAATTTTCTTCTATCCACTCTGTCCATTTGATATGGCTGTGAACTTGATCGACGCTAAGACCTATTAGTTCGGTGTTTAGTTTTTTGAATTCATCGTATCGTTTCTGGAAAGCATAAAATTCTGTCGTACATACTGGTGTAAAATCACCAGGGTGGCTGAACAATATAAACCATTTCCCTTTGAATGTATTCGGCAGCTTCTTTTTTCCCATGGAAGTCTGAACTTCCATTTCGGGAAACTTATCCCCAATAAGAGGCATTTTCATTTCTTCTTCCATAAAATTTTTTCCTCCGAAATTATTTTTTTAAATATTTTGCTAACTTTACTCCAATTTCCTTTACATTTTGCAGTTCTTTCTCATCTGGAACATAATTTATATTTACATTATCTAAAGGGAGATCCCATTTTAGTTTTTGAAGAATTTTTTCGATTTCTCCAACAGCTTGACCACCCCAACCGTAGGATCCAAATATGAATCCTATTCGTTTTTTTGGTCTTAATCCTTTAAGATATGTTAGAAAACCACCTACTGTAGGCATCATGCCGTGGTTTAAAGTCGGGGAGCCAATTAAAACAAGTTTAGAAGATAATATCTCTGTCATAACATCAGAAATATGGTTATTCTTTAAATTTTTCATAGAAACATCAACATTATTTTCTTGTAGACCCTCTCTAAGTTTGTATGCGATTTTTTCTGTTGAACCCCACATGGAATCATAGATAACTAAAGCTTTATCGTCTGTTTGATTTTGTGACCATTTCTGGTATTCTCCTAAAATCTTTGGAATATGTTTACGCCAAATTACTCCATGGCTAGGTGCAATCATATCGAAATCAAGATCTTTGACAGCTTCCAACGCTTTTTGGACCTGTCCGCCATAGGGTAGCACTATGTTTGCATAATATTTAGCCGCTTCTTCATGTAGTATCCCCCAGTCTATTTGATCGTCGAAACGTTCTGGGCTTGCAATGTGTTGACCGAAAGCATCGTTAGGCATCAAAAGTTTGTCTTTAGGGCTGTAGGTTACCATTGAGTCAGGCCAATGAACCATAGGTATGTGTACGAAATGCAGAGTTCTTTTTCCAATATCTAACTGTTCGCCTGATTTAACTACTTTGTAATTCCAATCTTTTTTGAAATGACGAGTAAGTCCTTTTTTTCCCATTGTGGAAGTAAAAATTTTTGCGTCGGATGCATATTTCAGTATTTTTGGTAGGCTTCCTGAATGATCCATTTCTACATGATTTGAAATTATATAATCGATATTCCCTGGTTCTATAATTTCTTTTATGCGTTTCAGCATTTCTTCAAACTTGTAATGTTTTACTGTGTCAACTAACGTGATTTTTTCATCTATTATTAGGTATGCATTATAGGTTGTACCTCTGTTTGTTGAATATCCATGGAAATTTCTTATGCCCCAGTCAATTCCGCCTACCCAGTATATGCCGGGTTTGATCTCGATATTTTCCATTTTTTCTATCTTTCTCCAAGTTAAAAATTATTGTTTTTTTTTGTTATTGTTTTTCAAATGCTTCTTTTTCTGCGCCGCATACTGGACATACCCAGTCGTCAGGTAGATCTTCAAATTTTGTACCTGGTTCTATACCATTATCTGGGTCTCCTTTTTCTGGGTCGTATACGTATCCACATACTGTGCAAACATATTTGTCCATTTTCTTGTTTTCCTCCTTTTGTTTTATTTTTTTGTTTTTATTTGGTTGATATGTCGGGGCGTTTTTTGGTGAATATCCGCCCTTTATTTTATGGTAATAGTCATAGGTTAAAGGTTCTTCATCGGATGTTTTATCTGCGTTGGTTATCTTTCCTATGAATATAGTATGGGTTGCTACATCAAGTTTTTTTGTGACGTCTGCTTCAAGATATGCGACCGTGTTTTCAAGAGTTATTGGTATCCCGTTTTTACCGGTTTTACATTTAGTATCTTCCATTTTGTCGATATTTCTTCCGCATTTAAAGCCATATTTGCCTATGAAAGTCATCGGTGTTTTTTTGTTGAGAATGGAAAGAGTGAAGGCTTTTCTTCTTTCGATGATCTCGTGTGTATAGTTTTTTTTATTGATGCTTATTGCAATGATTGGAGGAGTAGAAGTTACCTGGATTACTGCGTTGGCTATTTGTCCGTTAGCTTTATTTTTGTATTTTGAACATATTACATACAAACCATAGGATATTTTTTGTAGTGCAGATAAATCCATATTTATTTTTTTTCCTCTTTATTTTGGTTGCATTTTTTGCATATCCCTTTGTAGTATCCATGTACCTCTGTAATTGTATAGCCTTTTTCCTCGATTTTTTCTATGTGTGGACACTTTATGTCCAGGTCATAGATTTTTCCGCATTTTTTGCAGTAGAAATGATGATGCATTTCATTTTTGTAGTCATATCGATGTTCTGAAGGATGGATTGTCAGTTTAGTTATGATATCTTTTTTTTGGAGTTTTTCTAGTGAATTATAAACTGTGGTCTTGGATAATGATGGATTTTGTTTTTTGAGTGATTGGTATATTTTTTCTGCGCTTGGATGTATCCTGTTTTCATCTAGATATCTTAGTACTTCTAGTCTTTGAGGGGTGATTTTTAGGTTTTTATTTTTTAGTATTTTTACGTATTTGTCCAACTTCGAAACACCAATGTTTTTTTGAAATTCAATGTTAAATTGTAATCATTATAATTTGATAGTGTATACAAACTGGGTTTTTAAAGATTTCGGTTGACTAAAAAGAATAAATCAGAAAAAAAACATAAGAAAAGATTAAATCATTTCTAACAAGAACTATGCTCAATGGCCTCATTAGGACAAGCGTTTACACAAGCACAACACTCGATACATTCTCCAATATTTTCAGCAACAGCTTTTCCATCCACAACTTTGAAAATATCAACTGGACAAGCATCTACACAATCACCAATTCCGGTACATTTATCATAATCAACAATAATCTCAATATCATCTTCAGAAAAATCTTTCTTCATAATACTAAATTTTCACCTCCACCAATCTATATATAAACAAGAGTTTTAAGAAAGATATATAGAGAAAGGGGTCTTAAAACTTACTACCAGTCTCTATTCTTTTATTCTTTCTTCTGCTATTTCACGTAAATCAACTTTCCTTATTTTACCGCTAGCTGTCATTGGAAACTCATCCGTAAAAATCACGTATTTAGGTATTTTAAATCTAGAAATCTCTTCCATACAAAATTCTTTAATTTCATCTTCAGACGAAGTTTCGTTTTCTTTAAGTTGGATAAATGCACATACCTCTTCACCATACTTTTCGCTAGGGACACCTACAACGGCAACATCCTTGATTTTATCATTTGTATACAAAAACTCTTCAATTTCACGAGGATATACATTTTCTCCTCCTCTAATTATCATGTCGTCAGTTCTACCAATAATACTGAAATATCCTTCCTCATCCTTAGTAGCCAAGTCACTGGTATGCAGCCATCCGTCAACAATAGTCTCATCTGTCTTATCCGGCATCTTATAATAACCCTTCATAGTGTTATATCCACGAGAAATTAACTCACCAGGTTCATCCGGTGGAAGCACTTCCCCAGTTGAGGGATCAACGATTTTAGCTTCAATATGCGGTAAAACAGTGCCCACAGTTTCAACCCTTTTATCTACAGGGTCATCTCTTTTAGTTTGCGTAATAACAGGTGAACCCTCAGTAAGTCCATAAGCTATAGTTATCTCTTCCAAATACATCTTATCCATAGCTTTTTTCATAATCTCAACAGGACAAGAAGAACCAGCCATTATACCTGTTCTAAGGCAAGAAAGATCATATTTATCAAAATCTTTATGTTGAAGCTCACCTATAAACATAGTAGGCACACCCTGAAGAGCTGTACATCTTTCTTTTTCAACTGCTTCAAGAACTTTACCTGCATCAAAAATTTCTATAGGAACCATGGCTGAACCATGTATAACACAATTCAAGGTAGATAAAACACATCCGAAACAATGGAAGAAAGGTACTGGTATACACATCCTATCTTCTTCTGTCATACCCATCCTTTCCCCAACATAATAAGCGTTATTTACAATATTTCTATGTGTAAGCATAACCCCTTTCGGAAAACCTGTAGTCCCACTAGTATATTGCATATTTATAGTTTCATTTTCATCAAGGGAATTACTTCTTTTATCTAAATCCTCATCTGAAACATCCTCTGAAAAATCAAACAATTCTTCAAATTTATACATTCCTTCTGGTTTTCTATCACCGATATATACCACGTTTTTCAAATACGGGAATTCTTCTTCCTGTAATTGACCAGGTTTAGAGTTTTTAAGACCAGGCAATACTTTGTTGACCACGTCAACGTAGTTTACATCTTTAAATCCTTCAACCAGAAAAAGAGTTGTTGCATCGGATTGCTTTAAAAGATATTTAAGTTCATTTGATTTATAATAGGTGTTAACAGTTACTAAAACAGCCCCTATTTTTGCAGATGCAAACTGCAAAATAACCCATTCTGGTACATTATACGCCCATACAGCGATATGATCTCCTTTTTCAATCCCCAGTCCTATCAGGGCTTCAGCCAATTGCTCTACCTTTTTGTTGAATTCCTTATAAGAATATCTTAAGTTTCTTTCTACATATACTAACGCATCTTTATTAGGATATTTTTTTGCGGTTTCATCTAACACTTGTCCTATGGTTTTCGATATCATTTTTTCCCCCAGACCTCTTTCAATAAAAAATTTATCCTTTATATTTTTATGATTTTCATTTTGGAATTCAAGATTAAGCTATTAAACTTTATGGAAAAAAATAATTCCGGATAAAAAAAACATAGTTACTAATAATCTTTAATAGTTATTGATAAATTATGTTTTTTTCCATATGAAATATGTACAAGGCGACATACTTACAGAAAAAGGATTTGAAAAAGGATACTTAGAATTTAACGAAAAAAATATTTCGAAAAATAAAGGTATACCTCCGAAAAAACCTATTGTAAAAGGATATATTTTACCTACCTTTTTTAATTCACATACACATATCGGGGATTTTTTTGTAAAAGAAAAAAATATAAAGCTCCCACAAAAGCTAGAAAAATTAGTTGAACCACCAAATGGCCTAAAACATAGACTTCTAAGAAACACAGACGAAAAAACCATAACCTCCGGAATGGCCAAAGC
>JAZKSQ010000083.1:0-6711 GCA_036625995.1 Thermoplasmatota archaeon
GGAAAAAGAAAAACATTCCGCCGATGCTCACTAATGACTTTCAACCTACAAACCACCGAACAACTAAAAAAATTTGCATACAATACAGGACTAGGAGAAAAAAACGCAATGGGATTCGGATGCCTGGAGGTAGTTAGTTAGGTGAAAGGAGAAACAAGAATTAATATTCCAATTTATAATAAACCTTGGTTTGACAATGGTTTAATCACATTTTATGATTTATTACGCTCAATAAATAGTGAAATTGGAATTGGATTAAAATTAAATCCTCAAAAAATATCATTTACTCTTAAGAATACAGAAACCTTTTTAGAACAATTGCTTCCTGAAATATCCGCCGTTGAAAATAACTTAATTGTTATAGGTAAAGAAGATGAAAATGTAGAAAAAGAGATAAAAAAGGACTTTTTAATACTTCAAGAAGGGAAAAAAGTTAATGGTAAAGTAAGATTTAAAGAAAAGTTTTATAATGAGGAATTAAGAAAATCGTTTTTAAAAAAATCAGTTAAAATATTGGGTAAAGAAGGCGGAAAAAGAAAGTGTATTGTCTGTGGAAGACAATATAATGTCAAAGCGGGAAATATAAAAAGATATCTTAAACTAAAACAATCAATTTATCCATTGTCTACTAAAATAAAAAGTCTAAGTGGGGTTAGAAGTCATGGTGATGGAACTTTTTTAAGATTTTCTAAAACCTATCACGACAATCTTTGCCCTCTTTGTTATATGATAGGAGCACTAAATTGGGCAAATAGAGGGATTGTTTATAGGACTTTTATTTCCGATAAATATTCTTATATTTTGTTACCAAATATGGATAACTTGGCCGAACTTAATGAATTTAGGAACTCCTATCTGGAGTTACTAAACAATGAAAGTAGATATTCTAATATTAGGGTTGAGCCGGATAAAAAAGAAACAGAAAATACCGCCGGTAAGTATTCAACCCTTCTTTGTTTCTATGAAAAATTCCTTTTCAATATAAATATAGGAATTATTTGTAAGGAATGGCAAATAATGAAAGTTCCATTGGGCAACGTAAAAAACGTTAGTACTATTGAGGTAAGTATCAATGAAGATATACTTGGTGTTTTACAAAATTTATATGATAAGGGAATTCAAGTTTATAACTACTTCATAAAAAGAGTAAACTTCTTTATGGATAAAAATATCGAAAGTCAAAAGATAGATTGGGATATTACTAATGAAATTAGAGAGAACCTTTCAAAACATTTCATCAAAGATGATTTTTATAAATTTGCACGGACTTTAATGCCTAAACGTGGCGGTCACGTTGGTTATTCGTCTAATGCCCATGAGAAATTAGGAGAGCTATTATATGAATGGAGGATAAAAAACATGAATTTAGAAAAAGAAAATTTGGAATATATAAAAAAGATAGGAAATATAATTGCAAAAACTTCTGGAACCGCACCGACTCTTCTCTACAAAATAGATAAAGCAAGAAACTTTAATGATTTATTAGACGCTCTTAGGCAAGTATCTAGAAAAATGGCAGGATTAGATAAAAAAGATATAAAAGGCAAAATAAGCCCAGGATCTTTTGATAATCTAATAGAAATTCTAAAAACAAATGAAAATAATTGGAGCGAAATTCGAAACTTGTTGGTTATTTACTCTTCAATGTATTATTCATTAAATAAATTTAGAGATAGAGGTGAATAAGTATGGTATTAGAAGATATAAAGGGTATAAACGCAAGCTGGATATCTGAAACAGATCTGACAAATTTGAATTCTGGGGAAGGAGAAAGTAATTATATCGATGTTAAAAAGTATAAAAAGGACGACATAGAATATCCATATGTATCTGGACAGGCAATGAGATACTATTTAAAGGAGGCTATTCGAAGAAATCTGTCAAATGAGGAGTATATGTGTGTTCCTAATGAAGATGGGGAAACTTGCGGAGAAATAGAGAAGTGTTTATTATGTGATTTATTTGGCTTTATGACAACTCGGGCAGCAGAAGAAGGTCGAAAAGGTGGAGCTGTAACTAGAGTTTCTCCGGTAAAAGTTGCTCCCGCGATTGGTTTAATGCCCTTTGAAGAAAATTCTAACATTGATTTCCTAACTAGAAAGCACAGAAAAAAAGAGGCGGAGAAATTAGAAGGGGACATAGTAAATGTAGAAGTTGGAAATAATATATACAAGTCGGGTATTTCACTTGATTTAGTAAAAGTTGGCGCTAAGGAAAAAGTAGAAGAGGCTAGAGAGGTACACATAGAGGAAGTAGTAGATAAACAGAAAAAGATAGATAGAATTAAAAAATTATTGAACTCTCTAAAAGTAATATCCGATTATTCAAAACAAGCAAGACTCCTTACAGACTTCACTCCTGACTTTTTGATAATAACTATGCAAAACACCTATAATCATAGATTACAGAAAGCCATTAAATTAGAAAAAGATAAAACATTAAATAAAAAAAGACTAAAAGAAATACTAGATGAGGTATCAACATATAGTGAACAAATATTTGTTGGTATGATTGAAGGAATCATCAAAAATGAAGATGAAATAAAGAATCTACTTGAAAAACGAGGGATTGAAGTAGATACTCCTGCTAATGCGATTGAAAAAGTTATAAAAAAAATCACTAAATGAACCATAAAGTGGCTAAATATGTACGGAGTTAGGATAAAAACTGATATACCCTACTTTGCCAATTTCAGGAAACCTACCTCTACAAGTAATCTTACCACTTATTCTATACCTCCATATACAACAATAAGAGGTCTTTTATCTAATGCTCTTGGATTAATGAGAGATGATTATAAACTTCAAGACTGGAATCTAAAAATAGGGATTGAACCTAATAAACAAGGGGATAAAAACATAGAATTAACAAAGATTCTCAAATTGGTTGCAAGAGAACGAGCGTTTAAATGCAAAGAATGTGGGTTTATAATGAAACAGAGTACTAAACGGAAAAAATGTAAAAAATGTGAGGGAGAAGTAAAAGAAATTCCTAACTATAAAAGAAATTTTCCTTCAGCGCCTATGTTCCAAGAATTTATCGTCCAACCTTCATTTGATATCTATTTAATATCCAGCAAAGAAAATATACAGAAAATAAATAAAGCCATAAAAAATCCAAAAAGACCTCTATATTTGGGGAATTCAGAAAACTTGGTAACTTTGAAGGCAGCTACGCCGATTGAAGTGGACGAAAAAATGGGTAAACAAACAAGTACTGTGGTTGAAGGTTTTCACAAAAATTCATTTATAGAAAAGTTACCCTATAAGTTTCACAAGACTGGAAGGAGATTTCAATTAGAGTATAAAACTGTTTCAATACCTAAAGGAGAAATGCTAAAATTTAGAAAGGAAAAAAGTTTATTTGAATTCAATGGAAAAAAAATTTTTGCGATATGAATACCAATGATATTAACAGATTGGCGGATATACTTGAAAAAATTTTTGATATAACAATTGAAGAAGATGAATTATCAATAATCTCAGTTGGTGATGATAAATATTGGATTCTTCCCATTTTAGAATCCTGTCCAGAAATGGAAAAATTGTTAGAAAATAAGATGGGATTTGAAAATTATGAAGGATTATGGTTATTTAAAGGAAATGAAGTTACAATAGATAATAAGTATATATATAAAATAAAAAAACCAGAATTGCATAACTCTTGGCATAATTTATTGAATATTTTTTTAAAACTTAAAAAGGATCTGGAGAGAGATTTTGATTTTTTGGTTTTCAACCATTCATTAGAGGAAGTAAATGAGTGTATTAAGTGGCACAATACACCTTGTATTTCTGAGGGCGAACTAAAAGAATTTATAAGGTTATTAAATTCGATTTTCAGAGAAAAAATAAAGTGCGTTATTGGTAGTGGATATTGTAGAGGGCTTACAAATGATATAAAAGGCATTTTTAAAAATAGATTAGACTTTTATATGCATTTAAGAAACCTTAGAACTGCTTGGCAAGCTCATTATCCTACTGATTTAAGTGACACAGTAAAATGGAATGAACGAAAAATAGGTTCATTTAAAGAATTATTAGATAAGGAATATCCTTCAGAAAAACTCGATTATTTTGACCTCCAATATAAATTAATCAGAATAGGAATTGAAAATTTTCAATTTCTACTTGATAATAAATCTAGATTAAAGTCTTTTAAAATGGAAATAAAGAATAAATATGATTATTGGAAAGCAAAAAAAGATTAAGGGCAACCATGTATACCAGAGTTTAATAGGACATACTATTGATTCCTTAAAGATATTAAAAACTTATTTAGATATAAATAAAGATATTATCAAAGGATATTGTAAAAAATGGGAGTTAGATTTTGCTCAATTCGTAAATTCCACATATAAAACTGTCTTCCTACATGATATTGGTAAAATATGCAAGGAATTTCAGGATAACATAAAAGAAGGGAGAGCCTCTTCAAAATACCCCCATGCGTTATATTCATTCCAATTGTCAAAGGGCATTAATTATCCTACTTTGTTAAAAACTCCTATAGAAAGATTAGCAATTTTAGGTCACCATACCCAATTACATACCGAAATATATGGGGGCCTCTTAACAAAAAAAGTACCCACATATATGAATGAAGAAATTAAAAATTTTATTTTCAAATCTGAAGATTTGTTTAAAAAACTAGGTTTTTCTAATTTAGCAAAATTTACCGGTATGGAAATAGAAGAAATAGCTAAATTCAATGATTTTCAATTGATGAAAGAGTTAAGAAGATATAAAGCAGGATCATTTGATGAAACAAATATAAGGTTAAAATCAATTTATTCCTTTATACTTTCTATTTTACAAACTTGTGATGACTTTTCTAGCGCAAATTTTAAGTCATACATTCAAAATAAACCAACAAACACAATTTTTTATAATAGCGTATTAGATAGACCAGCTGATTTTACCCCTTTTATAGAATTGGATGATATAAAAAACAAAATATTGGAAAATCATAATCCATATAAATTTCAAAAAGAAATCTTAGAAGAATGTCCTAAATATGCCACCATTTTTGCTCCTTGTGGCCGTGGTAAAACCGAAGCAGCTTTGATGTGGGCTTTAAAATCTCTAAAAAAATACAAAAGAAATAAAATCATTTTTGCGTTACCCACTCAAGTTACAAGCAATGCAATGTGGGAAAGACTATGCTGTCTTTTTGGAGAGGGGAAAACACAAAAGGCACGTTTTCAAAATGGAAAAAAAATGATAGGATTATTCCATGGAAAGAGTTTTTTAAAACAAAAAAAGAAGAGTGAGGGTCACGAATATATAAATCCAAGAGATGAAAATTTCAAAGGTAACGTATTATTTAAACCTATTACAATAACTACAATAGATCATTTAATGTATTCAGCAGTTCATGGTTTTAGTCAAGCTGATTTTGCATTTGGAAATCTCCAGAACGCCGTGGTTATATTTGATGAAGCCCATTATTATGAAAAACAAACATTAGAACACTTAATCGCCTTTTATAGACTCCTCACTTCATTAGATATTCCACATTTACTTATGTCAGGTACCTTACCAAGTTTCTTAATAAACGAGATTAAAAAATTCAATGATTATAAAAGTTTTGAAGATAAAAAAGGATTGAATAATTCGCCTTTCAAGATAATTAAAAAAGAAAATTATATGGTTGAAAAAGATAAGGTCAATTTAGATATAATGAAAAAAATAGTATCTGAATTCAATGATGGCGAAGATGTATTCATACTTCTAAATACTGTTGAAAGAAGTAAAAGAATTTATGAACAATTAAAAAGCATGGTTCAAAAAAATGTATCAGATAGAATTGTATTATATCATTCTAGATTTACCCATCAACACAGATTAAAAAAGGAAGATATAATAAAAAGATATAATGAATCAAATAAACCCTATGTTTTAGTTGCTACGCAAGTTATTGAAATTTCCTTAGATATTTCGGCAGATAAAATGTATAGCGAAATTGCCCCTCCAGATGCTATTGGACAAAGAGGAGGAAGACTAAACCGAAAGGGGAAACATTGGGAAAACGATAAAAAACACATGATGAATTTGTATCTCCCAGAAAATGAGCATCCATACAACAAAGAGGTGTTTAAAAAAACTATTAAAGAATTAGAAAAATTTGAAGGTATCTGTAATTATAAAATCATTAAAAATTTTTGTGATAAAGTATATGAAAGTTATAAATTAAATTCTAAAACAAATTTGTATGGGACCTCAGAAAACTTTTTTGATAAAGGAGTCTTGTTTGGACCACCATATTTTAGTATTTCTTCACCAGATGAGAAAGGAAGATCACTTAACCTACGAAATGAAAAAATTAGAAAAATAGATGTCGTCCCACAATCAATTTATAATAAAAATGCGGAAGAGGCTTTAAAGATTGAAAACCAAGTGCAAATTCCCTATTACAAAATTAAACAATTTCCAGATTCCTTTTGTGAAATTGAAAAGGACGAAGAAACTTTTATTATTTGCAATATGAAATATTCCTTTGAAAAAGGATTTAATTGGGATACAAATGATTCTAATTCAACCAATATCATATGAGAGAATTAATCAAGTAAATAGTATACTAAGTAGCTAAAAATTCTGGTTGATCCTAAAAATGGGAGGATTTTTTTAAGGTTAAAAGGTAGGAATTTTGTTTAGGATGTGTTCAGATATTCCTTCGTGGCAATTCTGTCTATTTCTTCTATATCATCGA
>JAZKSQ010000084.1:0-6682 GCA_036625995.1 Thermoplasmatota archaeon
TTTTAGAAATAGGGATGGTTAAAAGCGTTTTAAAAATGGTTTTTTTTATGTTTTTGGTTAGAAAGTATGTTTGTTTTGATAGTTTTTGTGTGGATAAGAATGTTTTCTCATCCACTTTCCGAAGTACTGTAATGTAGATGAATCTGTGAAAATATGGGAGAAAAAAATTGTTTTTTTATCAGCTGTTCAAAAAGGCTTTATATGCGAGATAGGTGGAATAAATGTCTACCTTACTAGTAATTTCAAAAGGCGCATGCATAGACATTACAGCTGGACCAAGATCAATTACTTCCATCCCCAATCTTGAGAAATATTTTGCTACTGTTCCTCCACCCCCTTTATCAACTTTACCTAGTTCACCTGTCTGCCAAGGTATATTTTCTTTATTTAATAGATTTCTTATCTCGGATACATACTCAGCTGAGGCGTCATTTGCAGAATATTTTCCTCCATGACCAGTATATTTGGACATAACAACACCTTTTCCAAGAGAGGAGGCGTTTTTAAGTTCAAATACTTCAGTGTAATTTGGCGTAACTGCAGCATTAACGTCACCCGAAATAACTTTAGAATTCAACATCACTTTATCTATATCTGCAGATGGATTAATTTCGTGGATTATAGAACGTAAAAAACTTGAAACTTGAGCTGATGAGTTACCTTCACTACCTATCTCCTCTTTATCTACAAAGAGACACATCGCTGTGTATTCGGGTTTTTTCATGTCGAGCATCGCCTGCATAGTTGTAAAAGTACAGACCTTGTCATCTTGTCCATAACCGCCGACGAGAGACTTATCAAATCCAACGTCTCTAACATCATAAGCGGGAACTACTTCTAGTTCAGCTGAAATGAAATCTTCTTCAATTAAACCATATTTTTCATTTAATTTTTCTAAGATAGCGGATTTTATTCTTTCTTTAGTTTTTTTATCTTTTACGGGTATGCTACCAATTATTATATCGAGATTTTCACCTTTTATTGCTTTATTCATTTTTTTTGTATCCTGAACTTCATGGGATAAATGAGGTAATAAATCTGGAACAGAAAAAACAGGATCATCATCAGACTCCCCAATTGTAAACTGAATTTTTTCACCATTTTTTTTAAAAACTATTCCATGTAGAGCCAGAGGAATTGTCAGCCAATGAAACTTTTTTATTCCTCCGTAATAATGCGTTTCGAATAAAGCTAAGTTACTTTCTGTATTTTCAAAAAGCGGAACCTGTTTTAAATCAAGCCTCGGTGAGTCAACATGAGAAATAACTATCTTCAATCCTTCTTTAATCGGTTTTTTGCCTTTTCTTAAAATCGCAGCTGATTTCTCTTTATTAACAAATAACCTTAAACCTTTATTTTTTGAGACCCTTGATCGGATAGCCTGTATTGCCTCTCTTTCTGTCTTGGCCTCTCTTAAAAATTTTTTATATTCATCAGATAGTGAATATGCACTCTTAATTTTTTTTTCAGTAAATGTTTCCCAACCGGATTTCTTCTCTAAAGCAAATTTGCTTTTCTTTTCAGACATGATAACAAAAAAACCTCCAATACTATTTTTTAAACTTCATTTCAGGATTTTTATTTTTGGATATATATTGTCGAAATTAAAAAAAATGATAGAAAAAAAGTATTACTTTTTAATGACGTAAAACAATATGGCTATACCCACGATAATGATAACAGCTATTACTCCAAGGAAAATCATCATGTTAGGGGTGTCTACTGAGCCATTATCTCCATTGCCGTTACCTGAACCTGTTTCGTATACTTCAAGAGTATGGGTAGCTTTTCCATAATTACCTAATTTGTCTCCAATAGTAACTGTTACTTTGTATTGGCCAGGTGAGGTATAGGTATGGGTAGGATTTTTGACAGTGCTTGTCTTATCGTCTCCAAAATCCCACTGCCACGAATACGGCCCGCTTCCTTCGTTACCTATTTCGACTGAAAAATCAACTTTTTTCCCCACCTCAACGGAAGGTTTGGCATTGATTTCAACGTCCAGTTCAACAGGATTTGGGACAATATCTACATAGTATTTAAAGTTGCTAAGATTAAAATCTGCGGTTAAGGCATGCATATCTTTGAAAGTTTCATCGCTTGATTTAAGTTCGAAATCAAAGTTAATTCTAGTGTCGTCTTTATCTTTTCCGTAACTAACATTTATTTCTTTTCTCTCAGATTCGGCTACTATATATGATTCGTTATAAAACGTTATTGAGTAGTTTGATTTTGTAGTTCTTAGCATTAATTGATAAGAAGAATAAGCGAGGCCAGTACCTGTTAGTTCCTCTATCTCTCCAGTAACTTCCAATGAAAGAACAGCGTTTTTTCCCTCTGTTTTCCTAAAGGTTACGTTTATTATATCAAAATTTGGTTTCTCACTTGTAGTTGGGAAATCTTGAAAGCCAGTGATGTTATATATGTCCTCAGTTTCGTTTAACTTTTCAAAATCAATTTTGTATACATCGTCGCTCTCGTCTGAAAGATATTCTGTCTCTTTTGCGGATACATTAAAAATCGGCGATAATAAAACAAGACTGCTTAGTATTAATCCGACAATAACTTTTTTATTTACCATCTTTTTGAATTCACCAACCGGCTTATTTTTTTTATTTGAATTCCCCCACTCTTATACTAAATATGGTTTATATATCTTACCTCGTTATTAGAATTTTTCCTTACAAAAATTTTTCGAAAAAAACGTAGCTAGATTTTTTTTAAATTAAAAAAACTTTAATAGTCTTTTCTATATGACATAATGCCATGGCGACAGGATTTGCTTTATTGACAATTAGTCCATTATACGAAAAAGAAGTATACGGGAATTTGGGAAATATCTCTGAAGTTGTAGAGGTGCATCCTCTTTTTGGCGAATATGATATTCTCCTAAAAATAGAGACTTCAGATATCGATTTAGTTGGAGAAGTAGTAATCAAAAAAATCAGATCTCTAAAAGGCGTAACAGATACAAAAACACTTATTGGTACCAAGAGTCTTTCAGGCTAACTGTATTATCTGTAGAAAGTTCTTTTAATTAAGTTTAGAGACTGGAGCTATGCGATAAATTAAAAGATAGGAGCATTCCAATCTAAAAAACTGGGTTAAGTTTTCCCCTCACTTTTTTTTGAGATATAATAAAAAAAGCTAGATTTTCAATTTATTTTATAAATATCATAGTATTTTTCCTTAAGGTAGGAGATGAAGGTATTCGAATCTAGACCTTCCCCACAGATGTTTTTCATTATCTCTTCAGATTCTAATAAGCGTCCTTTACAGTGGATTTTATTATTTAACCATTCCACAATCTTGTTAAAATCACCTTTTTTAACCCTTTCTTCTACCTCAGGTATATCTTTAACTAAGGCGTTGTATAACTGTGATGAATATATCGTGCCTATAGTGTAAGTTGGGAAATAACCTAGAGCACCCTGACTCCAATGCATATCTTGAAGGCATCCCTCTTGATAAGTAGTAGGCATAATTCCAAGATTTTCTTGGATTTTTTCATTCCATAATTGCGGTATATCATTTACCTCAATTTTTTCTTCCAATAATCCAACCTCAATTTCGAAGCGAAATATTACATGCAAATTGTAAGTTAACTCATCAGCTTCAACTCTGATTAAAGAAGGACGAACTCTATTTATTATCTTATATATCTCTTCTATATCAGGTTTCTTAAAAGGTAAAATCCTCATTTTTTTCATTTTTGGCAACATAAATTTCCAAAAAGGCTTGCTTTTCCCAATCATGTTTTCCCAGAATCTTGACTGAGATTCATGCAACCCTATAGATGCCGAGTCTGAAATAACTGTATCAACATATTGGTTTTGTGGTAATCCTAGCTCATATAACGCATGGCCGGCTTCATGAATAGTAGAAAATAGTGAAAAAAGAGGTTTTCCTTTTTTGAAGTTGGTAGTAATCCTTACGTCGTTATAGTCAAGAGAAGTGGTAAAAGGATGGGTAGATGAGTCAAACCTGGTTTTATTTTTGTCTAACCCCATTTTTTCAATCACGAAATTACAAATTTTTTTTTGTTCTCCCGAGCTAAGTTTTGTACAACCAGTTTTTCCATGGCTATAATTTCCGGTTGTTTTATCGATTTTGTCTAGAATTTTTAAAATATTGCCCTTAAGATTCTTAAATTCACCCCTTATTTTTTTTGTTGTCATCCCTTCCTCATAATCATCCAAAAGTGAATTGTAGATATGGCCTGGTATATCTACATAGTCACAATATTCTTTTTTCAATTCAATTATCCTGCTAAAATGCGGTGAAAAAATGGAGAAATCATCCTTTTTCCGGGCTTTTTCCCAAGCTTCATAAGCCACGGTGGTAGCCTCAGTAAGTTCTTCAACAAGCTTGGAAGGTATTTTTCTAGATTTTTCCACATCTTTTTTTAGCCTTTCGACTACTTTTTTATCCACTTCAGATAAATTTTCGAAATTATTCGGTTTTTTAAGCTTGTTAATATTAGCCCATAGTTTATCCGAAACAATTTTTTTATGTATTTTTTTCGAAATCAAAGAGCTTTGTTTTGAACGGACTTTTATCCCGTCCCTTGGCATATATGTTAGTTGATCCCACCCCAAAAGACTGGATATACCCCTTAAAACAGATAATTCCTTTTGAATTTTGTATATATAGTCCAATGATTTTCTCATTACGAAAATGTAAAGTAAACTAGCCTAAAGATTTTTTCCAAATTTTATTACACTCCTCCATTTCTCGGAATGTCAAGTTAAGAATTAAAATATGATAGTTTTCATCCTGAATAGAGGGATGCTATCACATATAGAGGACTTGTTAGAAGCTAAAAAGATTTTTGAAAGAAACTACATACCGGATTCAAGTACTTGGCTGTTATATGCTCTTGTTTTGTCTCTTAAGGCTGTATTATAGTGTTAACGTCAATCTGCTCCAGTGAGTTATGAAAGGGAGGGCTCCGGTATCATAAAGCGTATAGTTGGTTTCCGTAGAGAAACGATATTGAGAAATAATTCGCCGGTTGATGAAACCAAGATTAAGATCAACGGAAGGCAACATTTACTCTGCGGCAGCTATCGATATTAACACCGGGGGAAACTCTCCGTATGGAGCATAAAGAACCCTGTTCACTTGAAGCCTAACGTTTTTTGAAATGCGCGTAAAGAAAACAGCAATATTACTAGGATTTTGGTTGTCGGCAGTTTATGGTACAAACCTGTGCTTAATAGGTTACTTCTCATTGAGAATATAGGCCTTTTATCCAAGGAACCTATTCATGAAATCACCGGCAAAGCTGGAATAAAAGACGAAGAATATATCACCTTTGATGATCCGAGGAACCTAGTCAAGCAATGGCTTAGTATCCTCAAACATCAAATATAACTGTTTTACAAACGATGGGTATATAATGCAGTTAGAGAGATAGCACAAGAATGACTGTTCGTTTTAACACCTTTATATCGTCTCACTGAGTAATATTAGCTTGACACCCCTATTTCCACCTAAAAAATTTATATATGAAAAGCGCATACAGCGTATTCCTATCAATAATATATCATTTTAATTTAAGGGTTGAATTATGGGAAAAGGAATAAATGCAGCAAGAAAACTCAAAAAAGACAGACAAAAGCATCTCTGGAGCGATAGAAAGTACAAAAAAAGAGTCATGAAATTGAAAGAAAAATCAGATCCTCTCGAAGGTACAGCTCAAGGTAAAGGAATAGTAATTGAAAAAGTAGGGATAGAAGCAAAACAGCCTAATAGCGCTATACGTAAATGTGTAAAAGTTCAATTGATTAAAAACGGTAGGCAGATAACTGCTTTTGCCCCAGGCGATAAAGCAATTACTTTTATAGATGAACATGACGAAGTAATGATAGAAGGTATAGGCGGTCGTATGGGGCGTAGTTATGGAGATATCCCCGGGGTAAGATATAAGGTAATTAAAGTAAATGATGTACCTCTTAAAGAAATGGTTAGAGGTAAAGTAGAAAAAGTTGTGAGACGATAGATATGGCTTCTGAAGACATTGTTGAAAATAAATTAAACTTTTTTCCTGTTCTAGAAAAATATAACATGGATGAAGTAGTAATCGAAGACAAAGGTCTTGAAAAATACATAAACCTAGATGTTGAAAACATTTATCTGGGCGGCGTAAACTCAGATAAAATGTTTGCCAAATCAAAGACACCAGTAGTTGAACGACTTATTAATAAAACAATGATAACATCAAAATACACTGGCAAAAAAATAAAATCTTATAAAGTAATGAAAAAAGCATTCGAAATAATCGATAAAAAAACAGGCACTAACCCTTTACAAGTGCTTATAAATGCTATCCAGAATGCAGCTCCAAAGGAGGAAACCACTCGTTTAAGATTTGGTGGAATATCTGTTCCAAAGGCAGTTGACGTAGCTCCTCTAAGAAGAATTGATATCGCTCTTAGAAACATTGCAGACGCCGCTTTTAATGCAAGTAAATCAGGAGGAAAAAACATAGAAAAAAATCTTGCTGACGAATTAATTAAAGCAAGCAACAATGACATGTCATCTTTTTCCGTATCTCGAAAAAATGAAATAGAAAGAGTAGCAAAATCCGCAAGATAGTACTTAACTAAAATTTTTGTTATTTATCTAAAAAAGAAAGCTTTTGAAAATGGTAGATTTATTATGGGACGAAAAGAAGATA
>JAZKSQ010000085.1:0-6660 GCA_036625995.1 Thermoplasmatota archaeon
CTTTATTACTTCAACGAAATTTATTTAAAAGATGGGAACTCATTTGGAATTCCCTTTTTTCGATAAATCATTGTTTTTTTTACTAAAGACATTACTTCATCAATTTTTTATGAAGAAAATCGATTTTTACCCCCTAGTTGGAATTTTTAGTAAGTGATAAGTATATTTGATAAACAGAACTTTTTCTTTTTATTTATGATAAAAAAAGGTTTTATTATCACAAAATAATTAATATATTCAATACGAGTAAACTATTTATTTTTTAATAAGATTAGTTTTATGAAATAATTCCGCAAAAATATCACAAAGATAATAAAAAATTAAAAATAGTGTAGCGATTAACCATATAAAAGCT
This sequence comes from Thermoplasmatota archaeon, assembly GCA_036625995.1. Lineage (GTDB taxonomy): Archaea > Thermoplasmatota > E2 > DHVEG-1 > DHVEG-1 > JAZKSG01. Next base: position 356 of record JAZKSQ010000085.1, read on the forward strand.
GAATAAGTTCTACTGCTTTTATGTTTTTTATCTTTGATCATTTTATGCTCTATTTAAAAAAAATAGCGAAACTATATATTTACTTAATTTCCAAATTGGCCCCAAATTCTACTCAAAATAAGAACGAATTAAACCAGATTTTTTTTTGAAAAAAATAATACTCTCTTAAAATCATTTAGATTATGTAACAAAAAAATAAACATATATTTCAAAAAAAATGTTAATAACAATTAGAATATTACAAAACTTATATATGTACATTATTTATTATACCAAAGTTAGATAAAATAGATATAGAGACATTATTTTTTGAATAAATCAAAAATTATATAAATATTGTAATAGTTATGCTACTTATAACGATCTTATCCTACAACCTTGGAAAAAGCAATAATTCCTACCCTAATAAATATTTTAATTTTACTATTGAATCTTTTAATAGCCCAGGACCATCCTCGACAGGCCTAACATGACAGGTCGAGAACTACAGCATGTTTTAATTAAGAGTGATTTCTCTCAATGATACTGTAAACTGGGATTAATGCTATCTGCTGACCATCCGTCAGCAGAAGCAGTATACAAAAAAGAATGTAGAAAGTAACGTTCTGCGGAGAATGACACTACTTAGTTCCTTGAGGATATCAACTCATTTTTTTTCTAATCTGACAAAGTCAAGTTAATTAGATAGATTTTTTTAAATTTCTTAAAAAATTACATCTTTCTAAAAAATTTTATCTTTTTTAAAAGAAATTATATAACGGCTTCGCATTTTTTTATTTAGAATCATATATGACATTTGACTTCTCAGATTTCTTTACTTTTATGATATTTGGTCTTGGCAGCGGGTTATTTGTTGGGACCGCCGCAGGTACAGCTGCATCTTTTCTGATACCTGCTTTGACAATTCTCATCGGTTATACCACCCATCAATCGATAGGTACTAGCCTAGGTGTAGACTGCATAATAGGAATCATAGCTGGTTTGATTTTTATAAAAAATAAAAATGTTGATTTAAAATCCTCTTTTTTATTGGTTATCTCAGGAGTTTTAGGTAGTTTTTTTGGAAGCATGTTTACATCAAATGCACCTCAGGGCAATCTAAACATTCTAATCGGTTTTATCCTGGTTTTTATTGGAATTAATTTTTTACGAAATGGCGTTAGTAAAAACGTAGAATATATAGAAAAAAAAATTAGTTTTGATTTTCTTCGTAAACACAAGATTTTTACTCTTCTAACCTTAGGTACAATTATAGGAATGGTAAGTGGGTTTATAGGTATAGGAGGAAGCAGAATGCTAACTATAATCTTAATTTTTGTGATGGGATATAGTCTTCACAAGGCAATAGGTACCTCTCTTGTTATGATGTTTTTCATAGCTGGTACGGGAACTATCAGCCATGCCCTTAATGAGGAAATAGTTTTAGAGGGTTTACTAATCCTTGGTTTTTTTGCTGCTATTGGTGCATTTTTTGGTTCAAATTTTGCAAATCGTGTAAATGAAGATAGACTTGCAAGAATAGCAGGTTTGATTATTTTTATTTTAGGTCTGATTATTATCTTTAAATCCTTCATCTAAATATTTAAAAAAAAAATTATTTATACCCAAAATAATCGCGATATTCCTTGAATCGCTTCATAATGTATCCTTTCATTCTTTCTATGTCACTAGAATAGGATAAATCCCTAGGATTGATGAAATCATTATATTTTTCTATATTTTTTTCTTCAATGTTTAAATGATCGAAAATTTTTTTCATAACCACGGTAGTTTTTTCACAAAGGTCTTCATATTTCACGTTTATATACGATTTATCATCTAGTTTTTTTATATTTTTTAAGAATCTTTTAGCATATTTTACTCGGTTTTCAGTAATAAGCATAACACCAGAAGGAAAATAAGGCGTAAGTAAGGTTTTTCCAATAAGTTCTAACATCGGATTTTCGTTTACTCTTTTGGCAAAAGGAGATAAAATGTTTGAATAAACGGTCTCTTTATTTACTATTACTCTTAATGCTTTTACTGATGAATTCAAAACATCTAAGGGATTTCTATGTATAAAGATGAACTTAGCTTCTGGTATATTTTTTTTAATAAATAGGAAATTTGGAAAATCCCAAGGGTTTTTTAAAAGAATTGGTCTATTTCTACCTCTTATGAACTGAAGTTTTTTACAGAGCTGATTAAAAATTTGGAAAGTACTAGGTTTTAAATGTTGGAATAGATAAGGTGGGCCTAATAAAAAAGAGTATTCGATAGCAAAATCTGCGTTCATTTTTATCCTATCGATATCTCTATTTTCTTCTCCTTCTTTTTTTATTAGATTATTAAGCCTTTTTTTATATTCTTCTTCCTTTCCTTTAATTTTATTTAAAAGAAGTCGATCATAATAAACTACATCATAAGCGGTTAAACTGTTGAACTTATTAGTTGATCTCAACATCTTGTAAAGGATACTTGTTCCGGATCTATGCATTCCCAAAATAAATATTGGTTTATATGAAATGTCTTTTATTTTTTCTAAATACTGTTCGTCTTTCTGTTTTTTCTTAACAAATCGACCGGTTTGTGCAGGCATCTTATCTTTTTCAGCGGTTTTTCTCATTATTTAAACTATATCTTAATACCTTTTAACCTCTTTAACCTTTTTATAATATTACAAATTCTAAAAAATATGCTTCTTCAGCTCATTAATCAATATCCCTTATTTGTCGTTTTTATTAAGGATAACGTATTTTAAATAGAACACTATACATTTTGTCTATCTATGTAGTGTGTTGTATAAAATGAGGTTATTTTAATATGGAATATGATAACTTAAGATTTAGAAATTTAAGACTTTTTAATGGATTGATGTGTCTTCTTCATTTAATACAAGGTATTTTAGTTTTGTATTTAAGTAATGATAAAACTTGGCCTATCGTAACTACCTTTCTTCGTTTTAATCCTGCAACAGAATCGTTAGAACTTGCATCTGAGACTGTAACAGAAATTCAACTGGCTCCTTTAATTGCATTATTTTTATTCTTATCAGCGCTTTTTCATTGTTATGTATCTGTTTTTGTTTATAGATGGTACGTAAAAAATCTCAAAAAAGGTATGAACAAAGCCCGATGGTATGAATATTCACTTAGTGCTTCTCTTATGATATGGATAATCGCGATGCTTGCAGGTATATATAATATTGGCACACTTATAGCTTTGTTTACTTTGACAGCAGTTATGAATCTTATGGGCCTTATAATGGAAAAACATAATCAAACAACGGAATACACAGATTGGACTTCCTATGTAATTGGTTGTGTAGCTGGCTTTATACCATGGCTGGTAATTTTTATAAGCCTGATCAGTGCACAAACATATAGCGGCGGTGAGATTCCTGATTTCGTTATTTGGATATTTGTATCTATTGCAATTTTCTTCAATCTATTTGCAATTAACATGTTTCTACAGTATAAAAAGATAGGTAAATGGTCAGATTATCTTTATGGAGAAAAAGTTTACATAATTCTTAGTTTATTGGCCAAATCAGCTTTAGCATGGCAGGTTTTTGCAGGTACATTAGCGCCAGTATAAGAAAATATGTTTTTTCTTATTTTTTTTCAAAGGATGTCATCTTTACGCCATTTTTCATCTGATTCTGAATCCATATCAAAAAAAGTTTTTTCCATATTTTTAATATTTTTATTCATCATTTTTTTAAAAAACCACCCTAATATCTTTGGACCCAACAGAAAAATAATCACCAATGTCACTACAACACCAGTAATAAAACCCGCAATAAACATAAACATCTTTATTTTATTCTCCTATAATCCGATTTGGAAAATCGGATTGAAATTGATTGATAGCTTATAAATCCTTTTGGCTAGAAAAAAACAAACGGATTTGATTAGATATCTTTTTTATAAAAGATGATTTTTCATGACGTTAAATGTTAAATAGTAAGTTTATAATCCCTTCTTTATTATATCGTTTTACTGTTAGCCTCGTGGTGTAGTGGCAACATAAGAGACTCTGGATCTCTTGTCGCCGGTTCAAATCCGGCCGGGGCTGTACTAACCCAAATAAAAAAACATGAGCTAATTGGATGAGGAAAATAAACTTATGATTTCTGAAGAAAAAAAATCAAAGGATTTTATAAGGGAAATAATTGAAAAAGATCTTGAAAAAAATAAACACGGCGGTCGTATACACACACGCTTTCCACCTGAACCTAACGGATATCTGCATATAGGCCATGCTAAATCAATCTGTCTAAATTTCGGTATCGCCGAAGAATACGAAGGGCTTTGTAACCTTAGATTTGATGATACTAATCCTTCCAAAGAAGAAAAGGAATACGTTAAATCAATAAAAGAAGATGTAAAATGGCTTGGCTTCGATTGGGAAGATAGACTATATTTCGCTTCTGATTATTTTGAACAAATGTATGAATACGCAGTTGACCTTGTTAAAAAAGGAAAAGCATATGTTGACGATCAAACTCCTGAAGAAATCAGTCATAATAGAGGAACATTTACCGAACCAGGGAAGGAAAGTCCATATAGAAACCGATCTGTAGAGGAAAATCTTGAACAACTTGAAAAAATGAAAAAAGGTGAATTTAAGGATGGGGAAAAAGTATTACGAGCAAAAATAGACATGTCACATCCTAATATCAACATGCGAGATCCAGTGATGTATAGAATTCTTCACTCTTCCCACCATAGAACTGGTGATAAATGGTGTATCTATCCCACATATGACTGGGCACATGGATTGGAAGATTCCATTGAAAAAATAACGCATTCTTTGTGTACTTTAGAATTCGAAAATCATCGTCCTTTATATGATTGGTTTTTAGATCAATTGGATATTTATCATCCTCAACAGATTGAGTTTGCCAGATTAAATCTATCTTATACCGTGATGAGTAAAAGGATGTTAAAAAAACTTATAGATGAAGGATATGTAGATGGTTGGGATGACCCTCGTCTCCCTACAATAAAGGGTTTAAGAAGGAGAGGTTTTTCACCCGCTTCAATACGTGATTTCTGTAGAGAAATTGGCGTTGCAAAAGTTGATAGTTTAATTGATTATGGTTTTCTTGAGCACTGTCTACGTCAAGATTTAAACAAGAAAGCCCGCCGTTTTTTAGGGGTACTAAGACCTTTAAGAGTTGTGATTGAAAATTATCCTGAAGATAAAGTTGAACAAATGGAGGCAATAAATAACCCTGAGGATAAGTCTGCTGGAACAAGAAAACTACCTTTTTCTAAAAATTTGTTTATTGAAAGAACTGATTTCATGGAAAATCCACATAAAAAATTTTACCGGTTAGCTCCAGGGAGAGAAGTACGTCTGAGATATGGATATTTTATTACCTGTAAAGACGTGATAAAAGAAGATGGAAAGATAGTTGGAATACGTTGTACCTATGATCCCGAAACTAAAGGAGGTTATGCACCGGATGGACGTAATGTAAAATCTACGATTCATTGGGTATCTTCAGATCATGCTGTTGATGCCGAAGTTCGTCTTTATAACAGATTATTTACAGTTGAGGATCCTACTGATGATGACTTCAAAGAATTTACAGATTTTATAAATCCTGATTCACTTGAAGTGTTAAAAGGATGTAAAATTGAACCGAATATAACAAAGTTAAACCCTTATGATCGTTTCCAGTTTGAGAGAAGAGGTTATTTTTGTATAGATCCAGGCACAACTTCTGATAATTTAGTTATAAATAGAAGTGTTGAATTAAGAGGTAAATGGAAAAAATTTAAACCAAAAACAAAAAAATAAATTTTAATACTTAAAACTTTTAATTCTATCTCTAATAAATATATCTAAGCTAAAACAAAGATAATACTTTTCCCATATGTTGAATCCAAAAAAATATATAATACCATATTAATCCATCCAGACTAGTTCAAATAAAGCCCTGTGGTGTAGAGGTAACACGTTGGCCTTTGGAGCCAGCGCCAGCGGTTCGAATCCGCTCAGGGCTGTAACAAAAAAATTTTTATTAATCTGGAGCAGAAAATAACGTTTCCAACAATGATTTTTTTAATTTTAAAGCCGTTATAAATAGTAAATTCAAAATATCCGGATTTTATTAGACCGGTAATCAATAATAAAAAAAAATCTTATCGAAAGCGCAGATAAATTTGCGGGATATATCACCTTGATACTAATAACCCTAGAGATAATACAAGTTATTGTCGGAGAGAATTTTATAAAAAGTATTGCTCTTAACGCCAATGGTAGAAGACTGTATTGGTGATGGTTTTGTTTCTGCTGTAGTTTGGATTGGTTTA
>JAZKSQ010000086.1:0-6639 GCA_036625995.1 Thermoplasmatota archaeon
CTCCTCTGATATCGCTCCAATTGGACACGCATCTATACAGATTTTACAGTCTATACATTTTTCAGGGTTAACAAATGCTTTGTTTCCCATCCAAGATATTGCATCTTGTGGGCAGACTGAAATGCATCCTCCGCATGCTAAGCATTTTTCTTTGTCAACTTTCGCTTTAGGCTTTACCATAGGATTCACCTCTTTTTATACCTGAAGCTATTATATGTGCTACCCTTATTGGTTCAGGTAATACCCCTCGTATCCTCGACAAGTTTATTATTTCTTTCGTTTCTTCTTCATTTAATCCGATTTTTTTAACGTATATAGGTTTATGTTTTGTTTCTAGCTCAAGTAGCTCCCCATCTTGCATTAATTCAAGTCTTCTCTTCCAGTCTTTGAAATTTATTTTTAATGCTTTTTTTATTTCATCATAGTCTGGTTTATCTCTTGTGATTGTGACTATCGGTATCCCAGTATTTTTATAGATTTTTTTTATATCTATTATATTAAATCCCCCTAGTGCAGCTCCGTCAATCATTATTGCTCTTAGTTGTTTTTTATGTCTTGTATTTCTGACCATATCTTGCAATATTTGTGTTGCATCATTTCCATCTATAATGACTTCCTCTTTTAGTACGCATTCTAGATATTTTCCTCCTCTCATTACTACGCCTATAACAATTGCTTTTTGATCTTGGAACTTGAAGGGTCCATCATCAACTCCTAGAAGTCTAATTTCTTTTTTCATCTAACTATTTCTCATAAAAAAAAGGATATCTAATAAAATTTCGGAAATAAAGCTAAAAATATTTCTTTGAATTTTTTATTAAAAAATATGATAAGTTAAGATTTTTTTGTAACTTTTTTCGATAAATTTAAAAACAATTATTATTTTTCTTGTTTAGAGGGTTGCTTTGAATATGAAGAAAAAAATTTGGTTTGTTCGACCGTTCTATTGATGCTTTTTACTATAGCGTCCATATCAGTCAGTGGGATTTCTGATGAAAAAGGAGATATTTTCTATACAAGTTATGCAACTGGAGGAAATGCTAATTGGGGGCTTATAGTGGTAGTAAACCATATTTAGATATAACAGAAATTTCCTATACTATATCTGATTCAGAGGTTACCTTAAAGATGGTTTTGGATGGAAACCCTCAAGTGTCTTCCAGTGTAAGATATCATATGTATATCGAGTGATAACGGCGAATATTTTGTAACATACCAAAACGGGCAAGGAAGTTATTTCGGACAAGAAGGTTATGCAGGGCAAATTGGAGATGTTGACCATACAGGAACAGAAAACACTCTAGAGTTTACTTTTGAAATTTCTAATCCTAATGAATCATTTGAAATGTGGGGTTTTACTAGGGAAGAAGTAACTAGCTCAAATTCATACTCCCAATATAGTGATTATGCTCCTAACGATGAAGCACCCTGGGACTCAGAAACTGATATGGAAGAAGAGAAAACTACCAACGAGGAAGAAAAGGTAAATGAAACAATTACAGATGATACTAATAAAAATCAATTAAAGACAGGTTCCTCAGACGAAAAAAAAGAAACGCCAGGTTTTGAACTAATAACGCTATTAACCAGTCTATTTATTGGTTTAATCTACTTGAAAAGAAAAAATTAATTATTTCTTTTATCTTCTAATTTTAACCCGCAACTATTTTTTCATAGTAGAGAAAGATCTCCTGTAACTTGATCTATTATGTTAGCTGGTGCTGGACCTACACCTAAAACAGTTTTTGTACCTTTGGGAATTTCAGTATGACCTGCATCTTCAACCAGACTAGTCATAACATCTAATTTTTCTGCTTTTTCTTTTAAAAAAAAGAAATCTTCTTCCTTATCAGTTATAACAACAGCTTTTTTAGAACCTGTTTTCTGCCATTTTTTAAACCATTTTGATTTTTTAGATTTAGTTTCCAAAGCGCAATTTACCGCTGCATGCGCCACCTGAGCTGTTAATTTACCAGGCGATAAATCTAAATCTTTTCTTGTAACGATAATCATTTTATAATCCATACTTTCAATCCACTATAGGTTGATCTATCTCCTTATAGGAACGTTTCCTCCATTCTTCACCAAGTTTCTCCGCCTTTTTTTCATCTAAAAGCCCTTTGACAAGTAACTTTTTATCCTTTCTTTCTACATGTTTCAACGGGACACCAATATATCTGCTGTCAGCTTTAATTATTAAAACATCATTATCCACAGTTACACTCTCCCCTATCGTATTCCCTTTTCCATCAACTACAAACCTGCAAGCATAACCTGGACCTTCTTCATCTTCAATCATCTGTTTTCTACTCTTTTTCTCTCTAATAAAAAAATATCCAATAAGCACCACAACTACAATAAAAACCGCTAACAGGCCAAATATCAGTATTTCGTTCACAAACCTAAAGAATATCCGGTTTTTTTATAAATCTTTGGAATTATACCAGATAGAATATTATGCATAAATCAGAACAATTAGATGTAGCAGTCGCAGGTGGAGGACCCGTCGGTGGATATATAGCTACAAAAACCGCGGAAAAAGGGTACAATACAACTATCTTTGAAAAAAAAGCGAAAATCGGAAGACCCGTCGGATGTGCAGGACTAGTATCAAATAGAACACTAAAATTTTTAAATCTACCAAAAGAAAAAATAATTCAAAACAAAATAAAAGGAGCTAACATACATTCCCCCTCTGGTAAAACATTAACCATTGGAGGAGATAAAATACATGCTTATGTAATTGACAGAGTCAAATTTGATGAATCTATTATTGAAAAAGCAGTTGAAAATGGATCTGAACTGATATTAAAACACAAATTAATAAACGCAAAAAAATATGGCAAAAGAATAGAAATAAAAACCAACGGAAACAAAAAATATTTTTCAAAAATTTTAGTAGGCGCTGACGGACCGTTTTCAAAAACTAGATCTATCTTTAATCTACCAGAACCCAAAGAAAAACTCAAAGGAATCGGAGCGGAAATAAAAAACGTTGAACTAAATCCTGATTTCGTAGAGATTTTTTTAGGAGATAAAATAGCCCCCGGGTTCTTCTCATGGTTAATACCAACAAATGGAAGAGGAACTAAAGCCAGGATGGGACTATGTATTTCAGAAGAAGCAACAAATACTACCAAACACTTTTTTTCATCTTTTTTTGTAGATAAAAGAGTGAAACCATTTTTAAAAAATGTAAAAGTCGAAAAAAAAATCGCGGGTACAATCCCTCTCGGGTTAATTAAAAAATCATTTTCTGACAACTTCTTGCTAGTAGGTGACGCCGCAGAACAAATAAAACCTACATCAGGCGGAGGATTATTCACCGGGTTAACCTCAGCCCAACATTCCGTATCCGTAATTCTTGAAGCCCTGCAAAAGAACAATTTTTCAGAAGACTTTTTAAAAAAATATCAAAAATCATGGAAGAAAACCATAGGTCACGAAATCAAAATAGGAATGGCTTTTAGAAAAATATATAAAAAATTTTCAGATGAACAGATAAACCATTATCTCGACAAACTTGACAAACCCGAAATTAAAAAAGTTATCCGTGATTACGGTGACATTGATTTTCCTTCTAAACTAGTTAAACCTCTCTTCTTTAAAGCACCTTATTTTTTAAAGTTTCTACCAGGCTATATTAAAAACAAGTTTTTCTAAAAAAAAAGAAAAAATTTATTCTTGGGATGGCGGGGGAGGTGGAACATAATATTCTTTTTCTTCATATCCGCTGTTTTTCTGTTGTCTTACAGGTGGTCTACCGCCACCTTTTCTTTTATTTCTAACTATATATATTACGGCAACTAAAAGCAAGGTTATTACAAAAGCCAAAATACACGGTGTAAACAAACCAATTTTGAATAAAATAGATGGTTTAATCCTACATTCCACAGAATTCAATTTGTTTGACTCAGATTCAGAGAAGGTCAACTCGATATATTTTCTTCCGTCTTTTAAACTTTTAACCTCAGCTTTATCTAAACTTTGATTTATTATCTCCAAATCTATTCCAGATGGAAAATACATTTTATAGGTTACTTCTTGGTTTTGCAACCCTGTAAAGTTAAAGATTTGATTACTAACCTCAAAACTTGGTGGGATATATGACATATTATAACTCACAGGATGTCTTAGATGCGAAAAACAATTTACCTCAAAAGGAGTTTCATAATCTAAGTTTTCGATATTTCCATCCCAGTTATCTATAGATTTTCTTAAAGCCTGGTTGTTTACGTCACCTTCTAAGTTTATGCCTGATAATATATTGCTTATATGGTTTTCGAAAAGTTTTTTTTCACCTTTAAGAAATTCGTTTAGGTTTTCATCCCGAAATACTTTTTCTTCTATACATACTCTTAGGGCATCTGCATTTAGATAATCTATATCTATATTTTCAGGGAGTTTTAATTCTTCAGGTATTTTTACTACCGAATATTTTCGGGTTTCATAAGAGGATATTTCAAAGTTAAGTCCAGATTCCCCCGTGATAAGACTAAAAAAGTTTAAATCAGCTGATTTAATGTCTATTTCAATTGTCGTTTCCAATATTTCTTCATTGTACTCTTTCGATATTACTGATTTTAATCCCTCTGAAAAATCCTTGTTTTTATTCCAACTATAAATACTTTTATTATCGATTTTTATATAGCTAGGAAGATATAGTGTAGTATTGTATTCGTATTTTATTTCATTTAATGTTTCGCCGAAGTTGAAATCTTTTTTTGATATTGAATCTATTTTTGCTCCGCTATTCAACAATCCATATAATGCCCTTGCTTTAACTCCAGCTATTTTTATATCAACATTTTCAGCTCTTATAACAGCTGTAACCGGCGGTATATCATCCATATTAGATATCTCAAAGGGGTCTTCACATAATTCTGTTGTATTCAAATCAAGTTTGTAAGTAGGGTTAATTGATTGATTAAAATCTGATTTTTCAATTTTTTCTATAGTATATTCTATTATTTCGTCCATCGTCTTATTGTAAAATTCATTCCAAGAAATTAAATCGTTTTTTACCAATAATCTTATTCCATCTGCAGATACGTATCTTACTTTAGAAATAAAATCAGGTAGTACGTCATATTCAGCTATATCGATTTGTTTAATTTTAAACTGTATTTCAAAAATGTTTCCATTTGTCTTTCTTGTATCTATATTGAAATGTAGGGATACTTCTTCTTTTTCTTTTTTATTAGTAGGATTCCATTCTTCTACTATCAAAACAGCCTTATTTTCAGGATTGTTGCCCTGTTGGTTATTTACTCTCCATTCAGCTCTATCCGCATCTATCTGTCCGTTAGTATCTATCCAATTGATATAACTAGGTCGTTTAAAATCATATAAATTATTCCATCCTTCTTCAGCTTTTAGATAAAAAGTATAGTTCATTTGTGCACCCATATCCAGTAAGCCATTGACAAAATCATGAACGTTGATATCTTCGCTGATATTGAAAAAAGAAGATGTTAAACTAACATTGTATTCATCATAGAAAAGATTATTTTTGTAGATGGGAAGTTCGTCAACTGAACTAACTTTGGATTTTTTAAACGTATTTTTGATTTGTTCAGTAGTTGAAGTTTTTAGAGCATATTTTATCGCACCCATTTTTTCCGAGTCTGAATTTGAAATAACATTAATTTCTGAATTAGTATATGTTTTACCACTGGCAGATAAAGTAATTTTCTCTACATCCATAGTTACTCTTACTTTAAGATCTGTAGCAGTTTCAAATTCAATTCTAAAATGAGAATCTATTATGTTTCCTTCTTCCTCTTCAGCATAAACTATGTTGGGCGATAAAAAAGATAAAGTAACCAAGAAAGATAAAATAATAACTAGTAACTCTCTCAATTTCAATTTGCATCCCACCTTTTCAAATAAAACAAATATTTTCATAGTTTAAAAGCTTTCTTAATAAAACTATTAGAACTCTTAATAAAAAAAAAGGTTAATCGAAATTTGTAAAAAACAGTTTTTGTATTCCAAATAGAAGAAAAAATGAAAATCATATCAGGTTCAACTTCAAAAAAGATAGGTAAAGATCTATGCAAAGAACTAAAATGTTCTCTAGTAGATATCGAACATAAAATTTTTCCAGATGGAGAACAATATATACGTATAGATGAAGATATTTCAAACGAAGAAATAAGTATCATACAAACTACTTATCCAGATGAAAAAATAATTGAATTATTTCTTATTCAGGATGCGGTAAAACGTTTTAATGTCAAAAAGGTACACGTCGTTGTTCCATATTTTGGCTATGCCCGTCAGGATCAACAATTTAAGAAAGGAGAACCAATAAGCGCAGAAGCACTTGCTAAAATCATAAGTTTAAATGCAGATAGAGTAATTACAATAGATCCACATAAAGAGTATATCTTAGATTTTTTTGATGTAGAATCTTTTAGTTGTTCTGCCGTATCAGAAATAGCTAAGTATCTAAAAGGAAAAGACATAGATTTAGTTTTAGCTCCCGATAAAGGTGCAGCCGAAAGGGCAAAAAAAGCTTCTAACATTATTGGAACTGAATTTGATTTCATGGAAAAAAAACGTCTAGACGGAACTACAGTAGAAATCAAACCAAAAAAAATCAATGCAAAACAAAAGAAAGTAGCTATAATAGAT
>JAZKSQ010000087.1:0-6577 GCA_036625995.1 Thermoplasmatota archaeon
GTAAACAATGTTTCTTTTGGACCTAATTTTTGCTCATCATCTTCAAGTATAGCCAAAGCCGTTGCGACACCTATACCGTCATCAGCCCCCAGGGTTGTGCCTTTTGCTTTTAATATATCATCTTTTTTTTCAAGTTTTATCGGATCTTTAGAAAAATCATGTTCGATGTTACTATTTTTTTCACATACCATATCCATATGTCCCTGTAAAACTACAGTCGGTTTATCTTCCATACCTGGATCGGCTGGTTTTTTAATGACGACATTACCTGCCTCATCTGTCTTTGATTGATAGCCATGTTCTTTTGCAAAATCAAGAAGATATTCTCTAATTTTTTCTTCATGTTTAGAACAACGAGGTATTTTTCTAATTTCATCAAATTGTTTCCAAAGGAGTTTAGGTTCTAAATTTTCAACAACTGACATAGATTTTTTTCTGCCTCCCTTCAATAATTGAAAGAAAGTTATTATAAGTCTACATAAAAGCTTTGTTCTTTAAACACTAAAAAAAATTTTTTTGAAATGTTTTAAATAACCTTTATCCTTTTTTTGGCTTATGTCAAGAAAAATAATTTAGAGGTGATTTGTTTTTTTATGCAATGGGGAATGAAAAATAGGTTATCAAGGATAATTAAGCCAAAAGATGGACGTACAGTTATGCTGGCAGTAGATCATGGATATTTCATGGGGGCCACCACTGGACTGGAAAACATAAGGAATGTGACAGAGCCTTTATTGCCTTATGCAGATACACTTATGCTTACCCGAGGTGCTCTAAGGAATTATGTAAACCCTGAAAGCAATGTACCCATAGTTTTAAGGGTGTCCGGTGGAACAAGCATCATTGGAAAAGAACTTTTACATGAAGGAACAGTAGTTTCAATTGAAGACGCCATAAGACTTAATGTTTCAGGTGTCGCGTTTTCAATAATGGTAGGAGCAGATTTTGAACGTGATACTCTCCTAGGTATGACCGAATATATCGACCTGGCAGAAAGATATGGTATACCTGTGCTGGATGTTACTGCAGTAGGTAAGGATATGAAAAAAGACAGTCGGTATCTAAGTTTGGCGTCTCGTATGGCTGCTGAACTCGGTGCACATATAGTTAAGACATATTTCTGCGAAGATTTCGAAAAAGTAGTAGAGACATGTCCTGTACCGATAGTTATAGCTGGAGGTAAAAAACAACCTGAAAAAGATGCTTTAAATATGGCTTATAATGCAATAAAAGCTGGTGCAGCAGGTGTTGATATGGGACGTAACATTTTCCAAAGCGAGGATCCTGTCGGTATGATTAAAGCTGTCAATGCGGTAGTTCATAAAAACGCTGATCCTAAAGAGGCATATGAGATTTTTAAGTCAAACAAAAAATAACTTAAAAAATAATTGGAAGAGTTTTATAAACTTGAGATGTTTTTTTATCATGGAGAAAATCTAAGATGAGAGTTGCTATGTATTACAGGAACGATGATGTACGTATAGAGAAAATGGATAAACCCAATATTAAAAATGATGAGTTATTGGTAAAAGTTCATTCTTCTGGTATTTGTGGTAGTGATGTTATGGAATGGTATCGGGTTAAATCTGCACCACGGGTTTTAGGACATGAAATAGCTGGTGAAATAGTAGAGAAAGGGGAAAACGTTGAAAAATATGATGTTAATGACAGAGTTTTTGTATCTCATCATGTTCCCTGTAATACATGTGATTTTTGTCTTAGTGGACAGCATACTCTTTGTAGTACGTTGCATTCAACTAATTTTTATCCAGGTGGTTTTGCTGAATTTATTCGTGTTCCAAGTATAAATGTGGATCGAGGGGTGTTTGTTCTCCCTGAAAATATGAGCTATGATCAAGGTACTTTTATAGAGCCTCTAGCCTGTGTTATTAGAGGTATAAGAACAGCGGGTTTTAGCTCTCCTTCGAGTGTTTTGATTATTGGATGTGGAGTTGCTGGTCTTTTACATGTAAAGCTTTTAAAGGCTCTTGGTGCCACAAATGTCATAGCTTTGGATATTAATGAATATCGTTTGAAAAAGGCAAAAGAGACGGGTGCTGATTTTGTATTTAATGCCAAAAGTGAAAATCTGGTTGAAAAAATCAAGTCTTGTAACGATGGGGGTTTAGCTGATTTTGTTTCTATTTGTGCTGGTGTAAAAGATGCTGTTTTAAATGGTTTAAAAATGGTTAGACCTGGTGGGAAAATACTTTTTTTTGCTCCTACCAGCCCGGATGTTACTGTTGATTTTCCTTTATTTGAAATGTGGAATAAACAAATTAGTTTTTTTTCAACTTATGCTGGTGCACCTGTTGACATAAAGGAATCTATTGAATATATAAGTTCAAGGGTTATTTCTGTAGATGATTTAATTACTCATCGTCTTCCTATGGATAAGGCTCCTGAGGGTTTTAAAATTGTGTCTCAGGCTGAAGACTCTGTTAAAGTGATAATTCATCCTCAAAAATAAAATCTATATTTTTTTTTGTATGTTGAAAAATCGAAAGTTACTAAATATCATTTTTTGATAACTTTTATTTGTTTGATGTTGTGATGGTGTCTTTTAGAGCTATTTGGAAGCTTATGCGTCTGGAACATGGTGTAATGATATTTTTAGGTATTCTGATTGGTGCTATTATAGGTCTTAATGGTAAAGGTTTTCCGCCTTTTGATAATCTTTTTTTGACTTTTTTTACTGCTTTATTTCTTGAGGCTAGCACTTTTGCTTTGAATGATTATTTTGATTTAGAGATAGATAAACAAAATGAAAGATTTGATCGTCCTCTGGTAAGAGGGGATATTTCTAAGCGTGGTGCCCTAATTTTGTTTTATGTTTTTCTTCCGTTGGGTTTGATTAGTTCTTTTTTTGTTAATTATGTTTGTTTTATTATAGCTTTGATTACGGGTTTTTTTGCTGTTTTTTATGATGTATATCTTAAAAAAAGGAAGGTTTTTGGTAATTTCTATATTGCTTATGTTATGGCTATACCTTTTATTTTCGGAGGGTTTTCTATTTTGGAAGAAAATGTTTTTTCTTTGGATGTTAATCCTGCTGTTTTTGTGTTAGCTTTTATTGCTTTTTTAGCTGGTTCAGGCAGGGAGATTATGAAAGATATTATGGATTTTCATGGTGATAAAAAAGAGGGGGTAAAGTCTTTTCCTTATTATGTGGGTATTAGGAATTCTTGTTATCTTGCGTCGTTTTTTTATCTTGCTTCGGTTTTTTTGAGTTTTATTCCCTTTTTTTTCAAGTTTTTTACTGTTTTCTACCGAAATCTTTATTTTATGATTTTTATTATAATTACTGATATATTGTTGGTTTATATCTCGTTGAATTTAATATCTAAAAAAAATGTTCATATCAAAAAATTTCGGAAAATCTCTCTTTATGCAATGTTTATTGCATTGCTAGGTTTTCTAATAGGAGCACTTGTCTCTTGATAAAAAAAAGATTTCGAGGTGTGTTGAAAAAAATTGGAAATTCCATCTGATCTTATTGGTGTACTGATTGTTTATGTTTATGTTGCAATAATTTTATTTGTTTCTGAAAAGATTTTAGATAAACTTCCATTTTATGTATCCAGGAAATTTCTTCACATAATGGTGGGAAATATCGCTTTTATACTTCCTGTGTTTCAGACTAAAGAGGTTATGGCTTTTCTTGCTGCTGGACCATTTATTCTTTTTACATTTTTAATGAGCCCTTATAGCCCTTTTAGATCTATGCAGGATAAAACCTCTTCTGCTGGACATGGTATGGGTCTTGTCTATTATTCTATTGCTTGGACTGTTCTTGCTTATTTATTTTTCGAGCATAAAGAGGTGATTGCTATTGGTATCTTGGCTATGTCTTATGGTGATGGTTTGGCATCGCTTATAGGTATGAAATATGGTAGAAAAAAATATATGATTTGGGATGATGAAAAAAGTTTCGTTGGATCTCTTGGAATGTTTGTTTTTACTTTAATTACTTCTATTTTTGCTTTACTGTTTTATGGAGTTAGTATTTCTGATAAGTTTTTGATTATAATTTATGTTTCTTTTGTTGCAACTTTTGCTGAAGGTGTAACTCCTAAAGGTTTGGATAATTTATCTGTGCCTTTTATAGCAGCTTTTTTATATGCGGTGTATTTCATTATTTGAAAAATAAAATTGATATATTGGAGGGAAAAAGGTTTACGGATGCGTTTGATTATTGTGGATGGTTTAGATGGTGTAGGAAAAGATACCCATGCTCTTTTGATTAAGAAAAGATATGAGGATAAAGGCGATAAAGTAGTGATTAGATCACATCCTTCTTCTGATAATTTTTTTGGGAGGAAAGCAAAAAAGGCTTTATTGGGGACTGGTAAAATTGATACTCTGAAGGCTGCTTTTTTTTACCTAATGGATGTTTTAAGATCTGTAAAGAAGTATTATGAACGTGATGATATTGATACTCTTATTATGGTTCGTTATCTTTTAGGTACTGCCTATCTTCCTTCTAGTTTGGTAGGTTATGGTTATCGTTTTTTTTATAATTTTGTTCCTACTTCTGAGTATATGTTTTTTTTAGATGCTGAGCCTTCTGTTTTGTTGGATAGAGTAGGTAAAAGGGAGAAGTTGGAGATTTTTGAGAATTTAGAGAAATTTAGAAAAGTTAGGGAGAAGGCTTTGTCTTTGGTTAATGATTGGTATATTATTGATACTTCAGGTTCTATTGAGGAGACTTTTTCTATAATTGAAAAGTTTTTAGATAGGCTTGATGAGAGGACTTAGTTTTTTGTGTTTGTTGAACAGTATTATATAATAAATCTTATATAGTTTGTTAAATATTATATTGTCTTGGGTTGGGGGTTATACTTTTTTTCTATCTCTCCTCACTCACCACCTCCACAAGCCCCCTCCCAAATCCCTTTTTCTTCTATTTTGTTTTTATAAGACTTTCTTTATTACCTCTTTTAGTTTTGGTACCGTTTCAAAATTAGTGATTTCTTCTGGTTTTACCCATTTATATTGTGTGTTTTCCCAGTCGATCTTTACATCAAAGTTTTTTGATTTTAATTGGAATAAAAAAGGATATATTTTCCATAAATATTGACTGTTTTTGTATATATCTTTAAATTTTATTGGTTTTTCTTGTTCTATTAATTTTAGGTTTTTTTTATCAAGGTTGGTTTCTTCTCTTATTTCTTTATATGCTGTTTGGATTGGAGTTTCATTTTTTTCAACATATCCTGATACTCCGCTCCATAAACCTTGGTATGTTTTTACTTTGTTGCTTCTTTTTAAAACAAGGATTTTGTCTTCGATATTTTTTATGATACAGGTTACTACTTCTGGCATATTTTTTTTCTTTTAAAATTTTTTTTGTATATATTCTATTATTGATTCGAATATCGGTCGTCCATCACCAGGTATTTCTTTTTTTGTTTTTTGTCTTGTCCAGTCTGAGTGTTGATATTGGTAAAAGCTTCTTTCTGGATGTGGCATCATTCCAAAGACTGTTCCGGTATGGTTGCATATTCCTGCTATGTTTTCTGGTGATCCATTTGGATTCCAGGGATAGCCTAGGTATTCTCCTTGTGGGTCTACGTATTTGAATACTATCTGGTCGTTTTCTTCTAGTTTTTTTATTATTTGTTTTTGTTTTTTTTGTGGAAAGATTAGTTTTCCTTCTGCATGTGCACTTGGTATTTTTTTTATTTTGTTTTTCGGTATTTTTTTTGTGAATTTGCATTTTCCTTGGTTTTCGTGTTTTAGTAGCGTGGGTCGACATTCGAATCTTCCTGAGTCGTTTACGTGCAGACAGGCTTTTGGTATTTCAGCCATAGTTTCTTTTATTCCTGGTAGTAGCCCTAGTTCTATTAGTACTTGAAATCCGTTGCATATTCCCAGTATGGGTTTTTCTTGTTCTACGAATTCTTTGAGTTGTTTTTTTAGTTTGCTTTTTATTCTGGCTGCAAGGATGGTACCTGCTCTTATGTAGTCTCCTGCTGAAAATCCTCCTGGTATCATTAGGCATTGGTAGTCTGAGAGTTTTCTTTTTTCGTCTTGGTTGCAGTCTATTTGTAGTAGTTGTTTTAGGTGTATCATTTCGGGTTGTGTTCCTAGTTTTTTGAATGCATGGTATGATTCTTGTTCGCAGTTGGTTCCTTCTATTCTTAGTATGGCTGTTTTTATGTTTTCTTTTTTCAAGTCTTTTTTTCACCCTCTGGGTTCAATTATTTTTTTTTGTGGGGTGTATGGTTTTTTTTATTTATTTCTTTTTGCAGCCCATATTTTTGTAATTATATATCATTATGGGTGTATTTGAAAAATTTTAAATAATACTTTTTAATGACATATAATTATAGTAATTAAATATAGCTAAATATAATTAAAGGTGAGATATATGGCAGAAAAAAAAGAAAAAAAATACACAACAATATCAATACCCACACCACTAGCCAACAAAATCAAAAAAAGAATAAAAGACACCGGATTCAACTCACTCTCCTCATACGTAACATACGTACTAAGAGAAGTAATATCCGGAATGGAAGAAGAAGAGGAACAAGAAGCATTCAGCAAAGAAGACGAAGAAAAAGTCAAAGAA
>JAZKSQ010000088.1:0-6567 GCA_036625995.1 Thermoplasmatota archaeon
ATCTTTTTTAAGGATAGGGAAAGAAAAAACTGATTATGAAAACGTAAAATATGTCAATATAACTACATCCAACCGGGATGCTTGGTGTAATTATCTAAATACAACTCTTCAAAAAAATGGGCTTGACTATACAATAGATTTTTCAATAGATAAAAACCTAGATAGTGTATCATTAAAATTTCCGCCTTCGATGACTGCCACTGATGTGGAATTTTCATCTGTAGATATCAAAGGAGAAATAACCTCTGGATGGGTTCATTAAAAAAAAATTTGGGTGGTTGAAAAAATAGTTTATGTCAAGAAAGAATCTTGCTGTATCTGAAATAATAGGCACAACAATACTATTAGCTATAGCTGTAACCATTTTTTCTGGAGCCTATTTAATAGTATTCTCAGAACAACCACCTCAAGAAAGACCTATTGTATCAATAGAAGCAGATATCTGTCAAAACAACTCAATAATCCTTTCTCATAAAGGAGGCATAGATCTAAACTTAAATACACAAGTAAAAATATACAATGGCACTAACGTTCAAAATTTTGAGATAAAAGATCTTTTAGATTTAAAGTCAAAATCAGATAACCATTGGGGTATAGGAGAAGAAATAGTTTATCCGGTCAATGATGACAAAAATGAATCTATAAAGGTAAGAGTGATCGATGGTAAAACTAAATCTGTAATATTTGATAAGGTGTTAAAAAAGGGAGACAAAGGTTTTTTTCCACCCTATGTCGACACATATGAACCAAAAAATATTACTCTAGATTCAGCAGATGTTTCTTTATACTATCAACTACGGAACTATACTGGTAAAACAAGATTTAAATATAGAGCTCTTGGTGAAACAGACGATAAATTTACTTCCTGGGAGACAGTTGAAAAGCAAGGAACATGTTCTTGTAGTTTATCTGGTTTAAATAGTGGCACCGAATATTTAGTGCAGGCTCAACTTCGATATAACGGAGAACTTATCAAAGGCTTAGAAAAACAGTTTAAAACCAAGACGATACTTGATACACATATAGAAGAAATAAATCCATATTTAATTGAGGATGAAGATTCAATTGAAATAAGGGCTGTAGCTGATGAACAACTTGACAATGTAACTCTATTTTATAGATATTCAAAAGACAACGTCACTTGGACTGGAAATAAATACCAAAAGATAGGTGAAGTAAGAAAAATATCAAATGTAGGCTTCTCTTGGAAAACAATAAACTTTTGGAACACATATTCAAATCCTGTAGTAGTATGTACAAACAATTTGGAATCAAAATATGATAACGAAGTCTGCGTCAGATTATCCAATGTAGACTCTACAAGCTGCAGAATACGGCTACAAAACCCAGGAGATGACCACCCAGTAACATCTTCAACAGTATATATGATTGTGGTAGAGGAAGGAGTACATACTTTATCTGATGGAAGAAAAATTGAGGCATATACCTATACAGAGTCACATACACCAGATCGTAGTTCAAATGATAACGTTGGAACAGATATAGGTTACAGCCAAAGCTTTGAAGATCCTGTAGTGTTGGCTCAAATAATGAGTTATGACGACCCTTCCTGGTCTGTTCCTCTTCTGACAGATGGAAACGTTAGAGATCCTCCAGATAAAAACAATCTATATATAAACAGACAAATCGGTGAAGATTCAGATATATACAGATATGCAGAAGAAATAGGCTATATTGTCATCGAAGCGGGAGAAGGCACAATAAATAATATAGCCTATGAAGCAAAAACAACCCCTGACGTAATTGATGGAGTATTTGATGATGGACATGAATACCAGTTGAGTGATACGTTTTCTTTAGGTGTAACCTCTCTTCTTGGACAAAACGGCAATAACGGTGGTTGGAGTGTACTTTATAGCTCTAACCCTATTTCTGATAAACTACATATAGCCATTGATGAAGATACTATAGGAGATACTGAAAGGTCACATATAGGTGAATCGGTGTCTTATTGGGTTTTTAAAAAAAGTGGAAACCTTACCAACGATGAACTAGCCTATCATTGGATGGAAGAGTGGGATGATACATCAAATCCTGATGAAGATCATGTTTTCAAATGGGATTTTGATTTTCCTGATGGGGAAGGTTATTATCAATTTTATTCTATAGGTAGAAAACAAGGCGTTGGGACGGAAGATCCGCCTTTATATGAAAATTGGGATGCTATTTGTAATTATCAAGAAAAATATCAAAAGATAGGTGAAGTAAGGAAAATATCAAATGTAGGCTCCTCTTGGAAAACAATAAACTTTTGGAACACTTATTCAAATCCTGTAATAGTATGCACAAACAACCTAAAATCAAATTCTGAAAACGAAGTCTGCGTCAGAATATCAAACCCAACCTCAAACAACTGTAAGATAAAACTTCAGAATCCAGGAAACGACCATTCTATAACTGCTGCAACAGTACATATGGTTATAATAGAAGAAGGAACACATACGCTATACGATGGTAGAAAAATTGAAGCACATCGTTATTTAGAATCAGAGACAGCTGGAAAAAATAATTGGGGAGAAAAAGGAACTAGTCAGTCATATATGCATTCTTATTCAAAACCTGTGGTTCTTGGTTCAATCATGAGTTATAATGATCCAGACTGGTCGGTTCCATTTTTCACAGATGGAAATACTGAATCTCCTCCTGATTCTGATGGTTTATATACCTCTAAACATGTAGGTGAAGATACAGATGTCTCTAGAGCTCCCGAAACTATTGGATATATTGTCCTTGAACAAGGAAGTGGATCACTTGAAGAATTAGACTATGAAGCCTTTGTAGGAGAGGATAAAGTCGATGGAACCGCTGATAACGGATATTCTTACACTCTTGGTGATACATACAGTGTCGGTATTGCAACTCAAGGCGGTATGGATGGACATGATGGAAGCTGGGCAGTGCTTTATGGTGATAATCCAATAACCTCATCAATTACACTTGCATGCGAAGAAGATACAATAGGCGATACCGATAGAGGGCATACCACCGAACAAATAAATTATTGGGTTTTTTCCCAGGAAAGCTATATTACCAGTAATTTAAAGGTAGAGCCAGATATAGAATCAGAGGATGAAGATGAGAGCGACTAATTAGGACAGACTAAAAAAAATTATAACACCAAGCTTTATAAGAAAACCAAATAGATTATAGCTTATACCGATAAGAGGAAAATATCTAACAATTTTCTAAACTAATAAGCCTCTTAGGATCCATGAAATCGACTAAATTTTAGGGAATTCGCATCTTAATTTATAGTAAAAAAAACAAAATCCTTTTTAATACATAATATATTTAAAACGATAAAAACAGGCTATTATTTATATATCATTTAAAGGATACTGTCAAATTAGTTATGTCTTAAAGGGTTATGTTATAATTACAGTTAAAAAAGACAGGTAAATATGGAAGAAAAAGAAACATATAAAGAAGATAAAAAAAACAGCTTAAATCATATGGAGGATGCTAACTCTTTTATCACTACAGCTATTGATAAATTAGATAGTCTATTAGAAGGAGGAATACCTAAAGGTTTCATCACCTTGATCTTAGCCTCACCTGGCAGCGGCGTAGAAATATTTTGTAAACAACTAGCTACCAACGGAGAAATCATATATCTAACAACTGACGAAACAGTAGATGAAGTTAA
Organism: Thermoplasmatota archaeon; assembly: GCA_036625995.1. Taxonomy (GTDB): domain Archaea; phylum Thermoplasmatota; class E2; order DHVEG-1; family DHVEG-1; genus JAZKSG01. The sequence continues at coordinate 3,668 of JAZKSQ010000088.1, forward strand.
AAACACTATGGAACGATTTAACTGGCAGTATGACAATATAGATTTCGTAGACCTAAATTCTAAATATCTAGACGAAGTAATCCGAAGAGAAGAAAAGAAACTAAGATACAATGAAAAAATAAATAAAACAAAAATCAAAGAACTAATAGAAATGGGTTCAGAAGATAAAAACCCTAAAAACAACGAAGAAGAAGATTATCTAAACATCTTTGCAGATATATTAAGCTCATCTAATTCTAAAAAAGTAATTATCAATTCACTTGACTTTTTTTTAAATCAATATCCTAAGGAAAAAATTTTAAAAACACTCGACGTAGCAAAACTACGTAATCTAAAAAATAAAGGAAATATCTTCTTATCGATGACTAAAGGCATATATGGAGAAATGTTTGAAACACAGATGGAGAGACTAGCAGACTGTGTACTTGAGCTAGATGTAATAAAAAAAGGATCAAACTTTGAAAGAATGCTTGCAGTTAAAAAAATGAAAAACTACGCTAAAAAAATCGGGCTAGCAAGATACAAGATAGACGACGAAGGTTTTGATCTAGAAAACATAGAACGAATCATATAAAAAAAGATATGGCCACCTGTTTTTACAAAGATAATATATAATGTATAGGTAAAGAAAATAACTAACTATTTTTACGAAAAAATACTAACCTAGATTTCAGGGTATTAATGTATAATGTTTCAATACTCGACGGGTACATAGATGAACCCACGTGTTTGGGTGTACCACCCTATATTAGCCCCTATCCTAGATATATAGCTGGCTCGATATGGACTCATAATCCAAAAAACAAAATTTTCTACCTAACTATAGATCAACTAAGAAAAAAACCTTTTTTAAAAAAAGACATCGAAAAATCTGACATACTTATTGTAATAGCTGGTATGTCCGTACCAGGCCGATATCTATCTGGATTTCCAGCTAGCCCAAACGAAATATCAAAACTACTAGAAAAAATAAATGATAGTATACTCACAATATTATGTGGCCCAGCAGCTAAGCATGGTTTCGGTCTAGAAGGCGGTAAAAAAACAAAAAAAATCGAAGAAAGCTTTGATTTAATAATTAAAGGCGACTCAGAGATAGTGATATCGAATCTTCTAGAAAACATTCCAGATATATATAAAATCGATTTAACTATAAAAAGAAAAACAGCAGAAAGTATCAAAGATTTTGCAATAAAAGGAGCGCAAATAGTAAAACAACATCCTTTTTACCCGGATTATCTAATTGCTGAAATTGAAACATATAGAGGATGTCCTAGAGCAATTACAAACGGATGTTCTTTCTGTAGTGAATCTCTTAAAGGCCTCCCAGTTTTCCGGCCTATACCCAACATAGTAGACGAAATCGAATCTCTATATAAAAATAAGATAAGACATATACGGTTGGGAAATCAACCTTGTTTGTTTTCATATATGGCTAAAAAAACTGGTAAAAAGGAATTTCCAGAACCAAATCCTGAAGCAATAAAAAAATTATTCAAATCAATTAGAAAAACATCTCCAAATCTAAAAACCTTCCATATCGACAACGTCAATCCTGGCATTGTAGCTAAATATCCAGATCTTTCTAAAAAAATAGCTGAAATTATCGTCAAATATCATACCCCTGGGGATACCGCGGCTATGGGAATAGAAAGCATAGATCCTAAGGTGATAAGAAGAAACAATCTAAAAGCTAATAGAAGAGGGGCTATGAAAGCAATAAAAATAATAAACCAGGCAGGGAGGAAAAGAGGAAAAAACGGTATGCCTGAACTATTACCTGGCCTAAACTTCGTTTTCGGACTGAAAGGGGAAACTAAAAAAACATATGATCTAAACTATAGATTTTTGAAAAAAATCCTTCAAAAAAACCTCTTGCTTAGAAGAATAAACCTTCGGCAAGTTATCCCTTTACCTAATACAAAAATGTCTAAAACAGGTATAAATATTTTAAAGAAAAATAAGAAATATTTTAAGAAGTTTAAAAGAAAGGTAAACCAAAATATACAAAGACCTATGTTAAAAAAAATAGTTCCAAAAAAAACTATTTTAAAAGATGTATATCTGGAAAAAAGGAAGGGAAAAATCACTTTTGGAAGACAAATAGGTAGCTATCCTTTACTCATAGGTATTCCCGGAGTATATAATCTCAATAATTTTATCGATGTCCACGTCGTGGACTATGGATACAGATCGATTACCGCTATACCAAAAGACATGAATATCAATACTGCACCAAGGGAAGCTATACAATCGATAGAGGGTATAGGTAAAAAAAGGGTAGTAAAAATATTAGCTAATAGACCTTTTAATTCAAAAGAGGATCTAGAAACAATATTTGCAGAACCTGAAATAGCAAAAAGGATTCTAGATTATTTTACAATAAAAAGATAAAAGGAAACTTTATTTTAACCGTATATTTTTTTAAAGAAAAATGTTATACCTTCAAGATAAGATGAGTAAACATAATATTGAGGAATTAGAAAAAAAGATCGGGTATACGTTTGATGAAAAAAAACTTCTAAAAAACGCTTTGACCCATAAGACTTATGCTTTCGAAGCTAAAAAGCCTGTCGAGTATAATGAACGTTTAGAGTTTTTAGGGGATGCAGTTCTTGATTTTGTGATAGCTGAACAGCTCTATAATGCAAATCGATATTTTTCTGAAGGTGAACTCACCCGAAGAAAAGCTACTTTGGTCAATAATATTTATCTGTCGGAAAAAGCATCTGAGTTAAAACTTGGTAAATATCTACGTCTTGGGGTCGGTGAAAAAAAACAAAAAGGGGAAAATAATCCTAGCAATCTGGCAAATGCTTTAGAAGCAGTGATAGGAGCTATTTTTATTGATTCAGATATGTCTCAGGCGAGGGATTTTATTTTAAATTTTATTTTCGATG
>JAZKSQ010000089.1:0-6532 GCA_036625995.1 Thermoplasmatota archaeon
GATAAATACGTAGAAATGATAAACGAACTTTCAGTTTCTATCAACGAGGCAAACAAAAAACATGAAGAATATATAGAAGTCAGAGAAGAAGCACAAGAATACCATAATAAAGCATACGAAATGAAATCACAAATAGTCGCCATTAAAAATAAAAAAAGAGAAGCAAAACGCAAAGCAAAAGAAGCAATAAACGAACAAAACGTTAAAGCTAGGAAAGCCGTAATGGACGAAAATAAAATGGAAGAATTCGCAGAAAAATCGGTGTCAAAATTAAAAAAAGGCGAAAAAATCAGTTTAAAGTAAATTAAACTACTGGAATCTGCTATCCCAATCAGAGCAAGCTCCGCGTCTATTAAATCCAGGAGAGAATAAGGAATTTTTAACAATTTTTAATTTAAAAAACATTCATCCAAAATTCTTTGAAATCAACAATTTTAAATATAAAAAAACTCTTTTTTTTATAGATGTGAATATAAAAAAAGTCTTATCTGAAAAAATAGCAGGTGAAATTACATTAAGTCCTGAACCAGGTAAAACAATCCGTAAATGGCGTAATAATTTTGATATAACACAAACAGAACTAGCCAACCATTTAGATCTTTCTCCAAGCGTAATAAGTGATTACGAGTCAGGAAGACGTAAATCACCCGGTATTAAAACAATAAAAAAAATTATTGATGCATTTATAGAAATTGATAATAAAAAAGGAGCAAAAATCATTCATCAATATGATTCAATGGCTGAAACAAAAGATGGAATCTTGGAAATTTCAGAATACCCATTTGCAATAAATGCCAAAGATTTCATAAAGAAAATTAAAGGAAATCTTCTTACTAGCAAAAAAATAGCATCTCAAAAAAACATAAAAGGATTTACGCTGGTAGATAGTTTAAAAACTATAAAAAATATAAAGTCTACTGATTACAACCGATTATATGGTTGGAGTACAGAAAGAGCCATTATCTTTACTGGCATACAATACGGCAGAAGCCCGATGATAGCTATCCGTATACATCCAGTAAAACCTTCAGCTGTTATTTATCATAAACCTGGAGCGGTAGATCCATTGGCTGTAAAACTTGCGGAAAGAGAAAATATACCCCTTGCTGTAACCAATATGGAACTTAATAAATTAAAAAATAAACTAGTAAATTTAGGAGGAAAAAAATAATTTTTATATGGAAATGATGGGCCTTTGTCAGATTTGTGGAAAACCTAATGCTAGATTTTCATGTAGCCTCTGCGGGAAGATTGTATGCAAAGATTGTTATGATTCTTCTATGAGAGTTTGTAAGAATTGTAAAAAAACCTAAAATATATATATATATATATAGTTTTTTTCTTTTTACCAGTACTTCGGAATGTAGCATTTTCGAGCTGTTTTACTATTCCTGAAAAGACATCCATAAGGAGATAGATTGTGTGGCTTTACGATAAAACTGCTATATCTAAATCGTATTTTGTCCACCTTCCGAAGTACTGTTTACAATATTTTTTTCAGTCATCCCAGAATCCTCTAGTTCTAGCATATGTTAACTCCGCCTTAAGTATATCCCTTAGAAAATCAATTTGTTTTTCTTCTGAATTACGCAGTTCTGTATAGCTATATTTTCTTAGAATTCTAGCGGTGGTATCTGGCCCGATACCTCTAGCCATTAAAGCTATTATTGCAGGTTTACCATAACTTAATACTAGACTTGAATTCTTTAAAAGACGTCTTACCTTTTTATTTTCTTCTTCTGTCCTATTTTTTTTCTCGAGTAAATCAGCTGTTTGTTTATTGTATCTTTTAAGTATACCTATTTTTTTTGCTCTGCATTTAGGACATAATGGTTTTTCTGTTGTTCTTCTTACGTTTTTGTTCCATTTGTTATGACAGTTTATGCAGACCAAGGTTATAGGTGTATTTTCTATTCTTTTTTTAAGTGCCATTAAAATAGCTCTGTTTGCTCTTTGAGGAACCATTATTCCTTTTGTTGATTCAAATCCTGCTTCTGAGATAGGTGAAATTCTTTGGTGATGAATTTTGATTTCATCGCTTTGAATTTTAGATAACACTTTTTTAGAGTTTTTTATGTCCATTCTTTCCCAGATAATTTTATCGACAGCCTCATCAAAGATAGATGTTTTTTTGAAAAGATTAAAAAGTTTTTTCATTCCAACTTTTTTGTAATCAAATTCTTTTTTCAATGCACCAAATTTTCTTGCGACATGAACTAACTCCCATCTGATATAATTAGAGTTTTTAAGTATAGTTTTAAGTAAATAATCCAAACTTTCAGGTTTAGTTTCATAAAAAATCTCATCGATTTTTTTAATATTTATTCTACCAGGTATCTCAAGACTAATCCTATACGCATCATTGTTTATACCTATGCTTTCCCCCATGGATTGAGCAAGCAGAGCAGAAATTAATCGACCTAAAGTTTCATTAACTCTGGTTCCAAAACATAAATTGATGACACATTTTTTTTCTCCAACTTCTATAGTGATATTCTTATCGTCAGGAAGGACAAACCCCTGTTCCTTCTGGTTTTTTATAAGACGAGAAAGATTTTTTAAAGAATCTTTGTCACAAGGATATTCATCAAGATTTTCGTTATCTCTTATCTTTCTTCTAATTCTACCGACTTCTAATGCTACATCATAAGGTATAGGTATATCCTCCCCTGCCCATGAGGGAACATCACCAATTTCATCAGACTGAGAAAGAATGATTTCATCTTCTTCTTTTCTAATAACCTTCCAGGCTCTACCACTAAGAATTATTTTTGCTCCTTCAAAAATATATTTTAAAACAAAACTTTCATCTAACTTACCTACTTTTTCCCTGGAACTTATATCAACAGCAGTATATGTTTTTTCGTCAGGAATCATTGAAATATTGTCTAGAAAATAGGTTCTAGAACTTCTTCTTTTAATTATAAATTCATCTTTTTCAATCCAGATACTACGTTGTTTTCTTAATTGAGTTATAATCTCTTCAAAATCTTCCCTTTTAAGATTTCTAAACGGATAGGATCTTTTAATAATATTAAAAAGGTCTTTTTTAGAAATTTTTCTATATTCTAAGACTATCGAAATAATCTGGTTAGTAAGAACCAAAAGTGGGTTTTCTCTAATTTCAATTTTTTCGATTTCTCCATTTAAACCTCTTCTCGCTATAGCCATACCTTCACATAATTCTTCTTCTGAAGTTGCAAGAATTAAACCTTTTGATATCTCTCCTACTTTATGTCCAGATCTTCCAACTCTTTGAATTATTCTCTTTACCTGACGAGGTGAATTGTACTGTATTACAAAATCAGTAGCCCCTACATCGATACCGAGTTCAAGAGAAGAAGTACAGATAAGAGCCTTTAAATCACTATTTTTAAACTTGTCTTCTGCTTGAATTCGAGTATTTTTAGAAAGAGATCCATGATGTACTCCAATAGATAAATCTTTAATTATCCTATGAAATCTTGATCCTAATATTTCTGCTGTATCTCTAGTATTGGTAAAAATAAGGGATGATACATGGTTTTTTATAAGCTGTTTACATCTTCTTATCGAAGCAAAAAAACCTGGGTCTAAAGAAAATTTATTGGATACCGTATAGTCATTTTCAGTTATTTTTGGCATTTCAACTTTTATATCTATGTGTTTTGTTACATCAACAGATACCGTCTCTACCGGTCTATATCTACCTTTTATCATTCCTGCTAAATATTTAGCTACTTCTTCAGGCGATCCGACTGTTGCTGAAAGACCAATTCTTTGAATTTTATCTTTATCTTCTTTTTTAAGTTCTTCTAATCTCTCAATTGCAACTGATAGCTGCATTCCTCTGTCATCACTTGCAAGTTCATGTATTTCATCAATAATTAAATATTTTACAGAAGAAAGATTTTTTCTAAGTCGTTTTCCTGTAAATAATATCTGAAATGTCTCAGGTGTAGTAATAAGCATATCAGGAGGATTTATCGACTGTTTTCTTCTTTCATTTCTAGGTGTATCCCCGTGACGTACAGCAATTTTAATACCTAGTTTTTTACCCCAATCAAATGTCCTTTTTAACATGTCACGATTTAAAGCTCTCAGGGGTGTAATATAAAGAATAGAAATTCCTTTTCTATTTTTGTCTTTATTTTTCCCGGAAATAAAATCGTTGAAGATAGGTAGTAGCGCTGCTTCTGTTTTTCCAAGACCCGTTGGAGCTATAAGTAAAACATTTTTTCTTTTAAGAATACTCGGAATTGCTTTTTTTTGCGGTTCTGTAGGTTTTTGAATACCCTCGGAAAGAAGTACCTTTTGTATCTCTGGTTTCAATTCCGAAAAAACTGAACACATTTTTTTATCTTCTAATCGGAAGTAAAATGTATATTATTTAGTATTTACCATTAAATTCTAAGAAAAAAAGAGAGATAAAATCTTAAAATTTTACAGATCATTTCTTTTATCTTATTTAAGAGCATTTATAAATATAACACCGATAGAAAACCAAGAGATGACAGTTACAAAGTAGGCTGCACTCATAATTTGCATTATTAAACCCACCGCGATTAGTATTAAAGGCAGGATTAATAGCAAAAATATTAGGATAATCCTCTGCATTTCGTCGCTAATATTGAATCTTTTTATATCAATTGCCATATCCGAAACATCCATTTGCACTCTTTAATATGCATTTCAGATTTTTTCCATGTTATTATAAGCTTATTATTTAAGCTTAACCAAATTTTTTAAAAATGTACTTAATTCCTAATAATAAATTCATCGTTAGTTATGGATTTTTTATAAAGGTTTTTACTTTGATTTTTCAAATAATCAGCTTTTAAAATAATTATAGATGTCTTCTTTTTTTTAACTAACTTTTGTAGTTTTAAAGTAATGTCCTTTTTAATCATTCTTATCCTCCTACAGTCATAATTAATATACAATTTCAATCTGATTTTTTTTTAATTACTTAAGAAGTTATTTTCTGTAAAAATATCAAAAAAATAATCAATTTTAAAATGCTAGAAATTTAGAGTTATTTTTACATGAATTTAGATTATTTGAAAAAAAATTAAAAGTGGAATTGACCAATTTTTTTTAAAGGAAAAATTTTTTTATAAGATATTATATACTATTTTTGTATAAACTAGGATGGGATGTGGAAAGATGTCTTCGAAAAAAATTTCTTTTAAAATAGATGAGGAACTATTTGAAAAAATAAAAAACCATGATATGAAAAAAAACACCGTCGTTGAAAAGGCTTTATCCGACTTTTTTAAATCACAAAAAAGAAACGAAATGATTACAACTTTGAAACAAGATGTCGAAAATCTAAAAAAAGATAAAGAGTCTATTTTAGAAGAAAAAGAAAATTTAGAAATGAATTATGTATGTCTGATGAACGAAAAAGAAAATTTACAGTCAAGAATTGATGATCTCGTAGAAAAGTATCCATCAGCCAGTATCTTACTAGGCCAACCTCCAAAAGAAGGAAATAAAAGTATATGGAGAACTAAATTGTTTAAAAAATAAATAATTTTAATTTTAGCTCTCCCATAATATTTTTTTTAATTAATTTGTTTTATTTCTTCTTTTTTTTCTTAGATTTAGATTTCTTCTTCTTGGTTTTTGATTTCTTGTTTTTAGTTCTCTTAGATGCATTCTGTGTCTGAGGCGCGTTTTCTCCTAATTCGCTTCCTTCCTCTTGTGTTCTTGCTGCAATAAGACATCCTCGAGCTACCGTATGTAATGGATCTTTTGCCTTAACTATCTTTGAGATATCAATACCCAGTTTAGCTGAATTCATTTTTTTCTCAAACATTTCGAAGAATCCTTTTGGAAGTGAACTTCCTCCAGCAATTGCAACTGGAAATGCTACGTTCGGCGGTGTAATAGTTGCTAGTTTATTTTTCAGATTTTCTATTATGTATTGTATCAATGCATCATAGTATATGTTAAGCGCTCCTTCAGGGCTTCCTACTTTGACTTTACTGTTTAGTTTAGATATTTTTTCTTTAGTGGTTGTAATATGTTCCTTCGGTAGTCCCGTTGACTTTGATACTTGTTTGTCTATCCAATCTCCTCCTTTACTTATACTAAATGACATTAGAGGAGAAGCCATATATGCTAATGTTACGTTTGTTAATCCTGCGCCTACACTGATTCCTAAACCAGTGAAATTGTAGTCTGATAATTCTGAGTAAATAACTGCTAGCCCTTCGTCAATTACGTGTGTATCATAGTTCATGCCTTTGGTTAATGCTTCCATGGTTTTTTTGTGATATAAAACGTCCATATCTGTATCTATCGGATCTGCAGGTGTTGAAACGTAAAGGACTTCATTTTTATCTTTTATACTACCTAGTACTCTTTCTACTATGAGTTGCATTATCGGTATAGCTTCTTTTTCCTCAGGACTAATTATTCCGTGATTCATCGGTCTTCGTGCTTGTTTTTCAAATATCGTCGCGAATTTGAAAGCATCTTCTCCTAGTAAAGATATCCCGTCTTCATCTTCTATGTATAATACCTTAGAGGTATCTAACATATTTTT
>JAZKSQ010000090.1:0-6462 GCA_036625995.1 Thermoplasmatota archaeon
ATGGATGTGGCTGCTATGGATCCTGATTTTGTAGCTGTAGAGCCTCCTGAGCTTATTGGTGGTGATGTTTCTGTTACTTCTGCTGATCCTGATATTGTTAGTGGTACGGTTGAGGCTGTAAAAAAGGTTAATTCTGATGTAGGTGTTTTGTGTGGTGCTGGCGTTAAAACAGGTGATGATGTTTCTAAGGCTATAGAGCTGGGTGCTGAAGGTGTTTTGTTGGCTAGTGGTATTGTTAAGGCTGATGATAAAGAAAAGGTTATTCGTGATCTTGCCTCTGTACTATAAAGAAAGGTTGCTAAATTATTCTGGCAATCAATTTTTTTTTATTGTTTTTTTATCTTGAATTCTCCCATTCCAGTCGGTATTATCTCCAGATCGTCTCCTTCGTTTATGTCGTGTGCTTTGGCTAGTTGACTGGGTATGGTTATTACAAGGCTGCTTCCAACTACTCTAGCTTTTCTTGTTAGAGGCATTATCCCATCCCTCCTCACGATATTACTGTATGTATCTCTGGGTATATATATTTTTCTATTGCTTTTTGAATGTCTTTTGTGATATCTATATGAATCTTTTTATAGCTATATTTCTGAATATCTTTTTTATAAAAATAGTTCTTTATTAGTTTGTATAAAAAGAGTTTTTATCTAAATATTTTATTTTAAACAAAATATGGTTAAGTGTTTTGGTTTAAAAAAATAAAAATGAAGAAATAGAAAAAAGAGAGTTTTGGTTTTTTTATTCTTTTCTTAGTTTACGTCGAAGTATTTTACCGGATATAGTTTTAGGTAGTTCTTCTTTGTATTCAATGATACGTGGATATTTGTACGGAGCAGTTACTTCTTTTACATGGTTTTGTAGTTCTTTTGTCAAATCCTCTGATGGTTCATAGTCTTTTGTAAGTACTACATATGCTTTTACGACGGTTCCTCTGACACCTTCTGGGTCTGGTACTCCCACTACTGCACATTCAGCTACAGAGTCATGTTCTATAAGAGCTGATTCTACTTCGAATGGACCTATACGGTATCCTGATGATTTAATTACGTCGTCGTCTCTTCCTACAAACCAGAAATATCCGTCTTTGTCTCTATATGCTTGATCTCCTGTATAGTAATAGCCGCTGCGGAATGATTCATCCATTATGTCGTCGTCTTTCCAGTATTCTTCAAATAACCCTGGTGGTTTTCCATCCTCTATGTTTACTGCTATGCTTCCGACTTCGTTTGGTTCTTTTTCATTTCCTTCATCGTCTACTACTCTTACGTCAAATCCTGGTGTAGGTTTACCCATCGATCCGTATTTTAATTCCATGTATGGATAGTTGGATATCAGACATACGCTTTCTGTTTGTCCGTAGAATTCATATATTTCAAGGCCGAATGCTTCTTTCCATTTTTTGATTACTTCAGGGTTTAATGGTTCACCCGCACTCATTGAGTGACGTAGTGTAAGATCGTATTTGGATAAATCTTGTTGTATGAGCATTCTGTAGACTGTGGGTGGTGCACAAAATGTAGTGACACCGTATTTTTCCATCATTCTAAGTAAAAAGTCAGGGTCGAATCTACCAGGTGTTTCTGCCTGTAATATTGTGGCTCCTACGATCATTTGACCGAATAGTTTTCCCCATGCTGCTTTAGCCCAACCTGTCTCAGACATGGTAAGGTGTAGATCGTTTTCGTTTAGATCTTGTGCAAAGCGTGCTGTTACTTCATGGCCAAGTGGATATTTATGTGAATGTAAAACCATTTTAGGATGGCCTGTGGTTCCTGATGTAAAATATATCAGCATAGGGTCGTCGCTTTTGGTGGTTTCAATTTCGTCTCTGGATAGTTTATGTGATGCTTTTTCCATTTCTTCTTCGTAGCTTAGCCATCCTTCTTTTTTGTCTCTTACAATTATGAAATGTTCCAGTGTTGGGCATTCGTCTCTTAGTTTGTCTACTATTTCAGCGTGTTTTTTATCTGTTATAACTATGTTTGCTTCTGCTCTGTTGATACGGTATTTTATGTCTTTTTCACGGAGTAGTACCGTCCCAGGCATGGGTATTACACCTAGTTTGAACATGCCTATTAGTGCTTCATACCATTCTGGTATGCTTTGAAGTATGACTAGTGCTCGGTCTCCCTTTTTAGCTCCGTTGTTTCTTAGTGCGTTTGCGAATTTGTTTGATTGTCTTTTAAGATCAAAAAAAGTGTGTTTGGTGTCATCTTTTCCATCTTTATGAATTGATATTAAGGCTAGTTTAGTTCTATCTTCTGCTTTTTTATCGACTACGTCGAATCCGAAGTTGTATTCTTCTGGTACGTTCCATTCCCAGTTGTCGTATATTTCTTTATAACTATCTTTCTGTATTTTTTTTGTCTGCATTTAAAAAGTTTCGCCTCCCTTGAGAAACATTATCTTTTTTATTGAGATTCTATATTGTTTTTTGTTTATTTTTTATCGGTTTTGTCATTGTTTACCTATGTATAAAACTTTAGGTTTTTTAAAAAAATTGTTTTTGAAATTAGTATTAAATTATTATTTTTTATAGGAATGTGTTGAAGAGATATCCTAGGATTAATACTTGAGGTATGGTTATTGTAGGTAGCCATAAAGCTGCTTTTTTACCGATGTTGTGCCATATCAATCCAATTTCTGTATAATCTGAGGCGACTCCGGCCATGAGAAATGTGAATGCGTTTCCGAATGCTGGTGTACCTGCTTTGAGTGTTTTGTTGTATATTTCAAATGCTAGAGGGGCGCTTCCCTCGGAGCATACTTCAATTATGGTTGCAAATACTAGTGTTACTGCTAGTCCTAGTAGTGTGGGTCCCATGTATTGTTGGAAATAGGTTTGATCTATGTATGCTCTTGCAAAGGCTGCCATAAGCATTCCTATGATTAGCCACCAGAGAACCATTTTTGTTAGAGCCCATGATCCTTCTAATGTTCCTAGTATTGACTTTTTTAGGTTTTCTAGAGTGGGTTCAAAGTTTTTTGTTCTTTTTTTGATGTCTTTTATGATTGAAAAGTCTTCATGTATGGGTTGGTCTTCTCCCATCTGGAAGTGGCTGCATTCTACTAGGTTGTTTTTTTCTAGCTGTAGAAATATTAGGCCGGTGGTGAATGCTATGGTTATGGCTGAGATTATGATGTATAGTGCTTTGATTCCGAAAAATCCGAAGAGTAGTATGGTTATGGGTAGATTGGCCCATGGTGATGCCAGTAGAAAAGATACTACTGATGAGGTGTTGGCTCCTTTTTTGTATAGTTCTATTGCTATGGCTAGTATTCCATGTGAGCATGCGCTCATTAAAAACCCGAATATTATGGAGTATATCACTGTTCTTTTTCTGTGTCTGGATAGATATTTTTGTATATATTTTCTTGGTATAAAATAGTCTATAATTCCTCCTAGTAGAAATCCTATTAGTATTGCCCACCAGATCATTTTTAGATAGTCAATAAAGGCGTTGAAAAAGGGGTTTAGAATTGTTATGTAGTATCCTAGTATTAATAGTATTATTGTGGCGATGGTGATTATGGTTAGTTTTTGTTTGTACCATGGTGTCTGTGGTTTTATCTGGCAGCTGGGACAGTATTTTTGTTCTTCTGACATATTTTTTTGTTTTTCGTATTTTTTGATGCAATGTGGGCTGCAAAAGAATTGTCCATGTACTTTTATGGATCCTTGCATTCCGCATATAGGGCATTTTTTATCCATAATTTTTTTACCAAGTTTTTTTAAAAAAATTTATTTTAGGATTTTTCCGGTTTCCATATACCATAGGTATAGGTCTAGTTCGGCTAGTGTTAGGTTGGTTTTTTTTGATATTTTTTTTAGTTGTTTTTCTATTTCTAGGTATTTTTTACGTGTTAATGTCTTGGGTTTTTGTATTATTTGATGTCTTTCTAGTAGGGCTATTATATGGTAGTCTATTATTGCTAGGTTTTGGAATCCTATGTTTCTTAGGTAGTGGCTGGCTTCTTTGTATCCTATTCCTTTGATGTTTTTGACTAGCCATTCTCTTAAGTTTTTTTGGTTGTTGTTTTTTATTATTTGGTCTATTTTGTGGTGGCATTTTCTTGCTTTTTTTATGTATTCTGCTCTTTTGTTGGGGAATCTGTGTCCGTGTTTTTTTAGTTTTTTTTGTAGTTGTGTTTCTGTGTCTGTGATGAAGCATTGGTTGATTTGTTTTTGTATTTGTATGGTTTTTTCTGCGTTGAAGTTTGCGGTTAGTAGGCAGAAACATAGTTCTTTGAATAGTTCATCTTTGGATTCTTTGTTGGTTTTTTTGAATTCGTTGATTCTTTGATCTATCTTTTTTTTGATTTCTGGTGTATCTTTTAGTGTCTCTATTTTTTTTGTTAATTGTTCCATGAATCTTTTCTAGCCTCATGTCTTAGAAATTTTTAAAGTTTTTTTTGTAAAAAAATTTGTTTTGAGAAGAGGGGGCAAGGGGTATGGTATAGGGGAATATTTTTTTTAGGAGGGAGAAAAAGGGTGGATAGTTTTTTAGGTTTTTTTGGTGTTCCCCTATGTTTTTTTGAAAAAGTATGTGTGTTTTGACCCCCGCATTATTTTTTTGTTCTTAACAATTGTTTAGTTGTAGGATGTATATAATATTTTCGGGTTTTTTAAGGTTTGATTTTAAAATAGATAAATCAAGGTTTTAATCATTTTTTTTTTAGTCTCAAAAAAGAGGGTACGTAAAAAAAGAAAAGGAATAAAGGGAAGGAGTATTTAACAATAGTTTTTTAGGGATTCACCAGAAATTAATTCCCCAAAATCTAAACGCCATTATTATCCCGATAGCAATAATTATTATGCCAAATATTTTTTGCATCCATTTTCCCGCTTTAACATAGTTATTACCTAGACTCCCTCTTATACTGCTAGTAACCGCACATAATGGAATAATTGGTATACCATGTCCAAGACCAAATACAAACAACATCAGTCCACCCATCAATAGTGGAATCTGTTGGGAAAGCATCAAAATAAATACAGGCATCATTAACGATATTGCACAGGGCGCCCAGCCAACAGAAAATAATATTCCAAGAAAAAACGCTCCTACATACATTGATTTATCACTCAGCTTAAAAAAAATCTTTTGTCCTTTCTCCGTTATTCCAGGCTTATTTTCTGCAACTGAATTTATCTTAAAAAATTCCTTTAAAGGTTTAAATACATTAATGCCAAGGATGACCAAAATAATTCCAGAAATCAGATAAAAAAATGCCGAGGCTTCGATAAACATACTCACTGATGAAATAACTAATCCAAAAATAAAAAATACTAGTGCCATTCCTAACGTAAACACAATCCCTATCCAAAGACCTTGGATTGAGATTTTTTTTAATTCTTTATTTTTCTTTTTGCTTTCCTTCTGAAGTGAGCCAACATAGGAAATCATGGCTATAAGGAGTGCAATGGAACAAGGAGATAATGCCGTAAGGACCCCCATTCCAAAAATGCCTAGAAACGTGATGGTTTCACTGAATTTATCCTCAGTTAAATCTGTTTTCCAGGTATCATTTTGAATCGCATAGAAATCTTGTTGAAGGGAATCTGCTGTTTGTATGTCATCAATCTTCCCTTTCCCCATACAATACACATGATATATACCCACGATGCTTTGATTCTGATCGATCCAAAGAAGTGTAGGATTGGAAAACGATCCCTGTACTGTCCAATAATCCTGATATAAACTAGTGATAGGATGAGGACTTGAATCTTCCACCCATCTCCAACTCACATTAATATCGTAATCACGTTCAGCTATAGTTTTACCGCTGTCAGAATTAGGATTTTTCCTTAGATTTATGGTTAAAATGTTGATATCGGTTGAATTTGAAAGTTTTTTAAGTTCCTCAAGTTGACCAGTCATCTCCTCAAGACATTCAATGCATAATGGCGTTTCCAATCCGGTGATATGCATGAGAACAACTTCGCCACTATAATTACTTAAAGAAAAATCAACTCCGCGTTCATCCGTTGCAGTAAAATCTGGAGCAGGAACATCATCAGATATTGCAATAGGGGAGGATAAACCAAATAAAACAAATCCTGTGAATAGTAACAATATTACTTTTTTACTCCACATCAATTCTCACCACTGTATTTGTGATGATAATAGATTGCATCTTTAATCCAGGTTTCCAAGTTAGAATTACTTACTTTCATATCATTTGGTGCTTCCCAGGTATGCCATCCGATTGTCATTTTACCATTTTCTTTAATATATGTGTAAATACCGGTAAGCGCAATGTATCCTGGTGGGCCATTTGGATCATACTTGTACACTTCATTTGCCTTCTGTTTTATATCTGAAGGGGCATCGGAGACTGTATCAAGGTCATAGAATTTCACATATTCATCGTATTCTTCTGCAAAATCTATCACCCGTTCAGCTTGATCTGCACAGCTCTCACAACCTGTTCTATGAACTACAAATAGAACTGGTTTAT
>JAZKSQ010000091.1:0-6391 GCA_036625995.1 Thermoplasmatota archaeon
AATAGCTGTAAAACTTAGGAAACAAATTGTAGAAATGCTATACAGAGCAGAATCAGGACATCCAGGTGGATCGCTTTCCGCTGTAGAAGCTATTGTATCTTTATATTTTTCACACATGAAACATAATCCAAAAAATCCTTGTGACCCAGATAGAGACAGATTCATTTTAAGTAAAGGACATGCCGCTCCGGCTTTGTATGCAGCATTAGCTGAAAGTAAATATTTCCCAATAAAAGAACTTAAAAATCTGAGAAAAATAAACTGTAAACTACAAGGTCATCCAGTCCGTTCGGAATCCTTAGGAATAGAAGCTTCTACAGGTTCGTTGGGACATGGTCTATCTTTTGGTATTGGTGTAGCTCTTGCAGGTAAACTTGACAAAAAAAACTATAGAGTATTTGTATTGATGGGAGACGGAGAAACAGATGAAGGACAGATTTGGGAGGCAGCAGCGTCTGCATCTCATTATAAATTAGATAATCTTATAGCTATGATCGATAGAAATTATTTGCAGATAGATGGAAAAACTGAAGATGTTTTTAAACTTGAATCTATCAGGGAAAGATGGACATCTTTCGGATGGAAAGTACTTGAAGTTGACGGACATGACATAAATGAAATATTAAACGCCCTTAAACAAGCAGATGAACATAAAGACGGGCCTTCTTTAATTATATTAGATACGATTAAAGGTAAGGGTGTATCATTTATGGAGGATAATGTAGATTTCCATGGCACACCTCCTAACGAAATGGAATACAAACTAGCTTTAGAGGAACTTAAAACAGAACAAGAGAAACTAGAGGGAGAATGATATTTTTGGTTAAAAAAAAGATGGTCAAAGCTAGAGATAGATATGGAGATACCCTTGTAAAACTTGGAGAGTTAAATAAAGATATAGTGGTCTTAGATGCAGATCTATCTAAGTCTACAAAAACAATTAAGTTTGGAAAAAAATTTCCAGATCGTTTCTTTGAGATGGGTATTGCAGAGGCAAATATGATTACAGCTGCTGCTGGTCTTTCATCCTGTGGAAAAATTCCTTTTGTTAGTACTTTCGCTGTTTTTGCAACTGGTAGAGTTTATGATCAAATACGTATGGATGTAGCCTATTCTAATTCCAATGTCAAAATTTTTGCTACTCACGGTGGGATAACAGTAGGTAAGGATGGAGCTAGTCATCAGATGATTGAAGATGTAGGTTTAATGAGAATTCTCCCTAATATGGCTGTTTTTTGTCCAAGTGATGCTGTTCAAACTGAAAAGTTAGTTCAGATTATGGCTGAAAAAGAAGGACCTATGTATACCCGGGTGGGTAGACCTAGCACCCCTATTTTGTATGACTGGGGAGATGTAAAAGATTTAAAAATTGGTGAAGGTAAAGTAATTCGTGACGGTGAAGATATTACTATTTTAGCTTATGGTACCCGTGTTTCTACTGCTTTAGATGCCGCTAAAAAACTTTCTAAAGATGATATCGATGTTAGAGTAGTGGATATGTATTGTGTAAAACCTTTAGATGTTGATTTAATAAAGAATTGTTGTGATGAGACAAATGGTTTGATTACTTTGGAAGAGCATTCAATTATCGGTGGTTTAGGTTCTGCGGTAGCTGAAACTATTGCAGATTGGAATCTGGGTATTTCTTTTAAAAGGATGGGTGTTCAGGATGTCTTTTGCGAAAGTGGAAGCCCAGAGGATTTGTTGAAAAAATATGGTTTAGATGTAAAAAGTGTAGTTAAACAAGTTGAAAATATGGTTTAAAAAAAAGATTTTATTTTTCCACGACGATAGTTAGTATGTCTTCATCTTTTAATTTGTGGCTTAGACCTGCTTGTTGCAGTTCATGTTTCGCTGAAGGCCCTGTTACTGTAGCGTATCTAAAATTTTTTTTGAAGTCTTTATGTATTTTTTTACAGGCATCTTCTATGGTGTCTCCTTTTTTTAGGATTAAAGGTTCTTCTTTGTCTACTTGTTCTCCTACTGGTTTCATGTAGATTCTTATTAGTTTTAAATGTTTGAAGATTTGTTCCTTTAGGTTTTCAAGGTTTTCTTCTTTTTTTGCAGAAACTGGTATTACTTTCCATCCTTGTTTTTCGATTTCTTGTATCTTATTTTTTATTTCCGGTTCGGTTAGTTTATCTTTTTTGTTTAGGATAGTTATTGCTGATACATATACTCGGTTTTCGTTAAGCACATCGATCAGTTGATCTTCGTTTATTTTTTCTCTTATGCTTACGGTGGCGTTGGTATAATATTCTGATACTATTGATTTTATTGTTTTTATTGTTAGATTCTCTTGTTTTACTGTTGAGGTTACATTTATTCCGCCTTGCCCTGTTTTTTGTATACTTACATCTGGTCTTTTTTGATTGATTCTTATTCCTGCTTTGTATAGTTCTTCGTTCATCAGTTTTAATGTACCTTTGTTTTGTGCATCTATTATGAAGAGTATCAGATCTACGTTTCTAACTGCTGATAATATTTCCTTTCCTCGTCCGCGTCCTTTCGATGCTCCTTTGATTAGTCCAGGTAGGTCTAGTATTTGTATTTTTGCGCCTTTATATTTCATTATACCAGGTATTACTTCGATTGTTGTAAATTCGTAGTGTCCTATCTCGCTTTTAGCTCCGGTTAGCTTGTTTAATAGTGTACTTTTTCCGGCGCTAGGATAACCCACAAATCCTACTGTCGAGTCACCTGATTTTTTGACATTGAAGCCTTCTCCACCGGTTTGTTCTTTTTTTCTTTGTTCTGCTTCTCTTCTTAGTTTTGCGATTTTCGCTTTGAGTTTACCTATATGATGTTCTGTAGCTTTATTTTTTGGCGTTTCGAATATCTCTTTTTCGATTTTCTTTATTTCTTCTTCTATCTCTGAAAGTTGCATTTTTAGTTTAAAAAGGGTAAATAAGGTATGTTTTATAAATCCTACTTATCTGTTTATTCCCAACTTTATCATTTAATTTAGTTTTTTTTAATAGTCTCTTAAAGATTTTATTTTTTTGTTTATTAAAAATAAAATTGCGTTAGTTGTTGGTTTTATCTTAGTTTTCTTTTTTTAGTTATATGCGTACCTGTTTTTCCTTTTATTGCTTGATAGGCTTTATCTACATGTGAAATTATTACTTTTTTTCCACCTGCTTCTAGGAACCTTATGGCCGCTAAAATTTTTGGTCCCATGCTACCTTTTGGAAAATGTTTCTGTTTATAGTATTCTTTGATTTCATCTAAATTTATTTTATCTATTGGTTTCTGGTTTTTTTGGTTATAGTTAAGATATACTTTTTCTACGTTAGTCAATATTAATAGTAGGTCTGCCTTGGTTGATTCAGCTAATCTTTCAGAGGCTAAATCTTTATCTACGACGGCTTCTACTCCGTCAAGTCCCCAGTTTTCTTTATTTATAACTGGCATTCCTCCTCCACCGGCCGCTATGACCAGTATGTCATCTTCTATCATTTTTTTTATTGTTTTGCCTTCTATAATTTTTTTAGGGTCAGGTGAAGGGACGATTATTCTCCACCCGTCAGGTAGTTTTTCAAGTTTATATCCTTCTTTTTTCAATTTTTCTGCTTCTTTTTTCTTGTAATAAGGACCTATCGGCTTTGTAGGGTTTGAAAAAGACCGGTCGTTTTTATCTACTAAAGTCTGTGTTATTATAGTGGCTACGTTTTTGTCGATTTTTTGTTTTTTTAATTCATTATATAGACATTGTTGTATCATATAACCTATTAGTCCTTCGCTTTCTGCTACACATACTCCAAGTGGCATTGGAGGTATTCTATTTCTTGCAGCATTGTTTTGAATTAATATTGCACCTACTTGCGGTCCATTTCCATGTGTTAAAACCATGTTCCATCCGTCTTTTATCATTTTCACTATTTTTTTTGAAAAATCTCTGGTGTTTGCGAATTGTTCATGGATGTTGCCTTCTTGTCCTTCTTTGATTAGAGCGTTTCCACCTAGTGCAACTATAGCATTTTTTTGCATGGTACCATTCAACAAAAAAATGAAATGATTTTATTATATAAAAAAATGTAACCTATATCCGTTATTTTTTTCAATTAAGATTAAAAGTAGATAGATAATAATATTAAAAAAAGTTTAGTAATTAGTTTTTTGAGGTAGGTTTTATTTTTGGAAAAAAGACATAAGCGTATGGTTGAAAATTTGAAGAGAGAAGGTAGAATTAAAAGCAAAAAGGTAGAAAAAGCTTTTTTAAAAGTTTCACGTGAAAAATTTGTCCCTAGCTCTGTGAAAGAAAGTGCTTATGTTGATACACCTTTACAAATTGGTCAAGGTCAGACAATTTCTGCTCCTCATATGATAGCCATTATGGTCGAAGAGCTTAAATTAAGAGAAGGACAAAAAGTTTTAGAGATTGGAGCAGGCTCTGGATATCATGCAGCTATAGTTTCGAAAATAGTTGGTAAAAAAGGACATGTTTACACTGTTGAAAGATTTAGAGCATTAATCAATAAAGCTGAAAATAATTTAAAAAAATCGGGTATTAAAAATGTCGAAGTTTTTGAAGGTGATGGTTCTGAAGGTCTTGAAAAATATGCGCCATATGATCGCATCTATGTTACTTGTGCTTCACCGGATATACCTGAGCCTCTAAAAAATCAATTAGGTAAGAATGGTATATTGTTGGTGCCTGTCGGTAGACATTTTTGCCGTCTTACGAGATTAACTAAAACTAATGATGGTTTTAAATCAGAAGATTTAGGTGGATGTGCATTTGTGCCGATGATAGGAAAATACGGTTTTTAAAGTTTATATCCTATTTCCCTTAGAAAATTTTTTCTCCATTCTATATCTTCTTTGTTTTCAACACCTTTAGGAATGTTTCCATCTATTACACCTAATATCCCTCTGCCTTTATCTTCGCCGTTTTCTGTTTCTGCGATTAAAATCTTTGTAGGATTTGCCGTAGCACAAAAAATATTGCAGACTTCAGGAACTTTTTTTATATTATGTAAAACATGAAGTGGAAAACATTCTTCAAGAAAAATAATAAATGAATGACCTGCACCAAGTTTTAAAATATTTTTTTCAGCTAATTTTTTCAGTTTGTCTTTATTTCCTATTGATCTTACTTTTCTTGCTCCACTTGCCTCACAGAAAGCTATCCCAAATTTTGCGTTAGGAACTGAGTTTACTATAGCTTCATATAGATCTTCTACCGATTTAATAAAATGTGTTTGTCCTAAAATAAAATTCATATCTTCTGGTTTTTCTATCTCAATTAATTTTTGATCAATATCTTCCATAATAATGTACTCCTACTTTAAAATAAAGTATTTCTACTTTATCAATTTATTTTTTTTTAAGTTTAATGTTTTTGTTTTTTAAAAACTTAATTTTATTTCAAACTATATTATGATACTAAATACGTCGTATTTGCTTGAAATACTGCTATTTTTTTTATTTTGGCTTTTTCTATCCGTTTTTTCTAAAGATTGTTTTTATCCCATTTGAATGTTTTCTATAAAAAGCAAGTTGGAAAAGATCTTCTGTACGAGAATTTTTTCTATGGAGGATAAAAAACACTTTATACTCCCATATGTTCTTTTTTTTATCTGAAATCCCCTGGATAAGGAGAGGATTCTAAAGGTTTTTTTAGGTTTTTATTTTAATTAATGTTTTTTCAGGTTTTCATCTGGAATTTTTAGCTCTAGATTTTTTTTCCTTATGGAAATTTAGTAATTATTTTAAACTAACCAAAAAAGTTTATTTTTTTATTTATAAGTTAGAGTTTTAATTAATAAAAAAGATTGAAGTTTTATTTATTATTTTTTTTGTTGTAGTTTTTTGTCCATCGTGTGGTTCGAGGTATTCTTTTTAGCTTCAGCATGTTCTTTTGGCATTTACTTCCGCAAAAATGGTATATCGTCCCATCTTTTTTAATATACATTTTGCCAGTTCCTGGCTCAATTTCTTCACCGCAAAATGTACATGTTCTTCTTTCAACCATAAATAAATCGTCACCGACTTTATTTATTTTATTTTTTAAAATCCTTTTGCTTCCCTTTCTGTTTCATTCAGCATAAGTATGTCACCAAGCTGTATCGGTCCCATTACGTTTCTGGTAATTATTTTTCCTTTGTCTTTACCTTCAAGAACTCTTACTTTAACTTGTCTTGCTTCCCCGGCCATTCCTGTCCTACGGAGTATTTCCACTACTTCACAAGGTGTTCCTTCTACCATGTTTTTATCCCTGTTTCTTTAATTCCTCAATTTTTTTCAGCAGATTTTTAAGATTTGATTCATCATCACCTAAATCGAGTATTGCAACTGAGGTTGTTGGAACAGTAAGTCCTGAACTGCTTCCTAGTTCTTCTTTGTTTGCTACATATGTATAGGGGATATCTTTTTCTTCACATAATAT
>JAZKSQ010000092.1:0-6373 GCA_036625995.1 Thermoplasmatota archaeon
ATTTACTTTTTTTAAGATTAAAAAAAAGGGGGGATATAATATTTGTTGGACAGGAAAAACCATTTTTTTTTTGGGTTTATTTTAGAGGAGAGTAAGGAAAGGAGGTGAGGGTGGAAAAAAATCATTAATATTTTTTTTCCCGTCCAACAAATGTTTGTATTATCTTTATTTTATTTTCAAAGTTAAAAAAAGTTCTTGTACATTTCTTGTCAAAATAATTAAGAAAAAAAATCTATTAATTTTTTTGTATTTGTCTAGCTAAAGATATGTTCCAGGAGGGAAAGATAACTGTATACACTAATGTCCAATAAGATTTTTTATGGGATTTCTCGAAGTAACGATTAAACGAAAAATTCCAATATTTCCATCGTTTATTGGTCAACCAATAGGTTAGCTAAACAAATACATTTTTTTTATTCTTCTTTATTATTTCCCTGCATTTTATTTACTACTTTTTCCATTAAAAAATTTCGTATTTCCTTGGGCTTTGTAGAATCTATACCAAAATATTCAGGGAATCTTTTAGTAGTAGTCAACATTTCTGTATTTCGATATTTTCTTGCATAGACCAATCTTTTAGAAACTAACTCATCTACATGGTCATATGCTTTTGTACCCACCATTCTTCTAAGATTGGATTGTTTTATAGGTTGATGAAGAGCTATTAAGGATAAAGTTTTTAATAAACTCTCATCAATTTCAGGATCAGAAACCGTAGTGGTTTCAGGGCTGTATTCCTCTTTTAACTGCATTATGTATTTATCCCCAGCTTTAACTACCTCCATGGAGATATCGTCTTTTCTTTTTACATTATATTCTTCTACAAGATCATCTATAGTTTCTTTTACTTTTTTTCTTGATATACCCGTAGATTCCTTAATCTTGTTTATACTAACCGGCTGGGTTGCAGAAAAGAGCACTGATTCCACTAATCTTTTTTCTTTTTTGCCCATAGGGCTACTTTCCTCTCAAATCTTATTTTTTCTTTATATAAATTTTACCAAATGGAAATTTTTTTTGATATACATCTATTTTTTTATCGTTAGCTAGAAATAATATAGAAAGAATTGTCTTTATAGTTTCTTCTCTTTTTTCATTTTTACATATCTCCTCTAAACACAATGTTTTTTTAGGGAAATTTTTTATTTTTTCCCAAACCAAATCCACATCTTTTTCAATAGGATCTTCATGCGCCGTACCATTCATTCTCTCCCTAGCTTTTTCAGATAATCTTTCACTTTCTTTTTTTCTTTGCTTTTCTATAAGTAGATATTCTTCAGCTTCTTTTCTCGCCTCTTTAAGTGCATCTAAAAGTTCAACTAACGTCACCTTTCTTTTGGATTCTCTTCTAACAGGCTCATTGATAGGAGGCTCTGAATTATCCATAATCAATTTTGTATAAGAATACTCGTCATCCTTAGTCATATACATTTCAGTATTAGGAATGTCAGACCATGCCAAAGGAGGAGTCTCATCGTCTCTTTCCTCAGATTCAATATCTAAAACCAGATTGTCGCTTTGCATTTTGAGGATTTTCCATGCAAGATAAATTATTCTACCTGCAGCAATTAAATTTATTTTTTCTTTTTTTGCTCTATTTAGATACATGGAAGAAAAATTTACCAGATCTATATTCCAAGGGTCCATATGGTTTTGCAAAACCAACTCGAAGGTAAGAGCAATAGATCTATCAAAAGGATTTTCCATGGAGATATGTTCGCCTTTATTTGTTTTTTTCAAAAGTTCAACATATTGATTTATATCCTCCATGTCTCGCTCTTCATCTATCAAAGATTTATGGAATAAAAGATGATTTATTATTTCATCATCTTTTTCTATATTTATTTTCGTCTGTACCTGCATCGTTTTATATTTCATCCTCCAATAGTAGCCGATTGTTTAACTTTTATTTCTCCTTTTGGGCCAACCATCTCAGGATCTAGATTTCCGACCATCTCAGATATACCGTTTTCTCTCATGGTAACTCCATAGACATGGTTTGCTTCTTTTAAAGCAATTTTTCTAAGTGAAACCATTATAAACTGAGAATGATCAGCGTTATTTTTCACCATTCTTGCCACATTTTCTGCGTTAAGTCCATCTAAAAACATATCTACCTCATCTAAAACATAGAATGGACTGGGATCATATCGCTGTATGGCGAATATAAACGCTAGAGAGGCTATGCTTTTTTCTCCTCCTGATAAAGCAGATAATAAAAGGACTTTTTTACCTCTGGGTCTAGCTTTAATTGTAAGCCCGCTATCAAATAAATTATCTGGATCCTCGATTTTTATTTTACCTTGCCCTCCATCTGAAAGCTCAGAATATATGCTTTCAAAGTTTTTATTTATCTGTTCGAATACTTCATAGAATCTTTCTTTTTTCTTTTCTGTAATTTCATCTACTACCTTTTCTAGGTTTCTTTTTTGTTTTTTCAATCGTTTTACGTCTTTATCCATTTCTTCTTTTCTTTCTGATTGATGTTCATATTCATCTAAAGCTCTCATGTTTACAGGTTCAAGCTCCCTCATGTTTTCCTCAGTGACTTTTAATGATTTTTTCAACGATTTTACATTAGGTAAATCTTTACCTTCGATTTCTACGTTATATAACTTTAATTCTTCTTCGAGTTCTTTTATAGATTCTTCTAAGGTTGGAAGTCTATATTTAGCTCGTGATATAAGATCATAATAGGATTCTATTCTTGTATTTATTTTATCGATATCGTTTTCCAATGTTACTGTTTTTTTGTAGATTTCATCTCTTTTTTTAGTTAGATTTTTTATTTTTCCGCTCATTTGTTCTTCTACTTTCATCAATGCTTTAAGTTTGTCTCTGTACTCTGATCTTTCATTTTTACATTCATTTATTTTATCTTTATCTTCTGTTATTTCTTTTTTTATTGCTGTTAATTTATCTTCAATTTCTGTTTTTCTCTCTTTTAGAATATCTATTTTTTTCTGTATTGTTTCTTCTTCTGATTTTTGAGTTAATAGTTGATCTTGTAGTTCATCAACTTTTTCTTTTAGTTCTCTTGATTTTACGGCAAGTTCTTTTTTTGTTCCTTTGAGAAGTATTTTTCCTTTTTCTTCTTTGAATTTGTTTATTTGATCAATTTTTTCTTGGTATTTTTTTATTTGCTGTTCTATTTTTTCTGTGGTTTCTTTATATTTTGTTTTTTCTTGTTTTTTCTGTTCGATATCCTCTTTTATATTTTCGAGTTTGTTTTGAAATTCTTTTTGATTTATCTCTAATTCTTTATTTTCTTTGTCTTGTCCTTTTTCATTTTTTAAACATCTTAATTTATCTTCATATTCATATATCTCTTCTTTTATTTTATCTATTTCTTCGGAGGTTTTTTCCTGTAGTTGAATTGCTTTTTGTAGTCCCTCTGTCACTTTTTGAAGTTCGTTTTTATCAACTTTATTAAAAGAAAATCGTGATTTGGATTTACTTCCGCCTTTCATAGCTCCGCTGGACTCTATCAAACTTCCATTTAGATCAACTAATCTTACACCGCCCATTAGCCGACGGGCGTCTTTTAGGGTTTCCACAACTATGGTGTCTCCAAAAACGTACCAAAAGGCTTTTTTGTACTTATCTTCAAAATCTATTAAATCTATTGCAAAGCCATGTGATTTAGGATCCTTCACCGCCATCAAGGCTTTTCCCCGGGGTTTCCCAGCTCCCATCTTGTTTAAAGGTAAAAAAGTGGCTCTACCGAGATTTTCTTTTTGAAGTAGTTTTATTGATTTGGATGCCGCAGAATCATTTTTTACTACGATAGACTGCATTCTTCCCCCGGCAGCTATTTCTAGGGCATTTTTGTATTTTTCTTCGACTTTACCTAATTCCGCTATTGTCCCATATATACCATGTATTTCTCCTTTGTTTCTTGCCTTGAGGATTCGGTTTACAGCTCTATTGTATCTACTCTGTATTGATTTAGCCGCTTCATATTCTGCTTGAAGACTTGATTTTTTTCTCTGAAGTTTCCTAACTGCATTTTCTAAATCTTTGTATTTTTCTGTAATTTTGGCTTGTTTTTTCTTTTTTTCAAATATTTTTTCTTCTATTTTTTTGATTTGTTCAGCCTGTGCTTTTTTTTCTTTTTTATTTTCTTTCAGCTGCCATTTTATGTCCTTTATTTCAAATTTATAGGTGGTTTTGTTTTCTTGTAGTTCCGCAATCTGTTTTTCAAGGGTTTCTATTTTTTCGTTATGTCTTTCCTTTTCTAGTTTTAGTTGATGAAGTTGATTTTGTTGTTCTTGATGTTCTTCCCTTTTTTTCATTAACTCCTGCGTTAGTTTTAGATGGTCGTCGTCAGTTTCAGCTATCTGATTCTTTATTTTTGATAGTTCGTTTTCTTTTTCTTCTAGTTTTTTTTGTTTTTCTGTTTTTTTGTCGGTTATTTTTTGTTTTTTTTCTGTTTGATTTGCTATATCCTTTTTGATTTCTTCCAAGTTTTTTTTCAGTTTTTCTCTTTCTTTTTGTAAACCTTTAACTTCTTCATTGGAATAGTTTATTCTTTCTTCTGTTTTGATTTTTTGTTCTCTTATTTCGTCAATTTTTTCTTTGATTTCTTTTACTTCGTCTCCGCCTGTTTCAGCGATTTTTTTCTCTATTTTTTCCAATTTTTTTTGTAGTTGCTGGTATTCTTTTTTTATTTGCTTTGCTTTTTGATTTTGTTTTTCTTTTTCTTTTTCATATGAATCTATTTGTTCTTGTATTTCATTTATTTGTTCGTTTATGTCTAGTTTCTTTTTGTATGATATTTTTGCTTTTATTTGATAGAGTTTATCTTTTAGTTCTTTGTATCTATACGCTTCGTCTCTATCTTTTTTAAGTTGTTTAATTTGAGATGATACTTCTTTGAGGATTATCTTTATTGTTTCAAGATTGTCATTTACTTCTTCTTTTTCTTTTTCTGCTTTGTCGATATCTCTGTCAAAGTCGCTTATTCCAGCTATTCCATCTATTATTTTTCTTCTTTCAACGGATCCCATCTCTATTATGTTGGTTACGTCGCCTTGTTTTACTATGTTATATCCGTCGCTTGATATTCTAGCGTGTTGTAGAAGATTGGTAAAATCTTTATGTTTTGCTGATTTTCCGTTTATGTAGAATCTGCTGTAATAGTTGTCAGGATCATTTTTTAAGGGTGCTCTTTTTACTATCCGAGTTAGTTTTACTTCGTCTTCATTGATAGGCATTCTTCTTTTTTGGTTGTCAAAAACAAGGGATACCTTACATTGCTTGGCAGGTTTTTTCTTTTTTTTCCCGCCGTTAAAAATTAGGTCTGTCAGTCTCTCAGCCCTCATCTCTTTTGAACTTCTTGGACCTAAGACAAATAATATTGCGTCTGCTATGTTACTTTTTCCTGATCCATTTGGCCCTGTAATTGCCGTAAATCCTGGAAAAAAAGGTACAGAAAGCTTTTTTCCAAATGATTTAAAATTCGACATTTCAACTTTTTTAAGATGCAGGTTTCATCCCTTCCCTGTAGTCTAAATAATAATTTTCTTTAAATTCAATTACTTTTTTTGCATTCCCTTTCAAAGTATTTTTTATAGTTTTCTCTGGATATTTATATACTTTTCAATTTATTTTGCATCCCATCATATATTTTCCCTAATTTGGTTGTTTCTTAAAACAATTTTTGCATATATAAAATTTTGGAGAATAATAAAAAAACTTTTTTTAAAGATCTAAGCAAAGCCAGGCTACTATATTTACTGAGTTTTTATATGGATAGTGATATTTTATTTGCTTTTTTTTGAAGGTTTTTTCTGATTTTTTTATTTTTTATCTTTAGCCCAATTGTAATTTTTTCTTTTACTTGATTTGCCGAACCCACAGGCTGAACATACTTTTTTCTGTAAATGAAATGCTCTTTTTCCGCATCTTCTACAGATGGTATGAGTTCTTTTTCCGCCACTTTTTGATGGTGTCCCTTTACCCATAAAAACTATGACCTCCTTGCTTTACTTATTTATCCGTCAAAAAAATATCCATGTTTCATTAAATTTATGGAGAAACATAAATTATGTTATCTCCTCTAACTATAACCGTTTCATGTCTTTCAGATGTTTCATTATTTATCATTTCTTCTGCATTTTTTAAAACTATGTTCATATGAGGTACGTCATATCCATTTAGCATACCGTGGTATGAACGACCTCCTCTTAGTTCAACAATTACTCGTTCGTTTAAACTTTCGTGAAGAATCTTTAGTGGTTTTTTCATGATGATTTACACAGGTTAGATGTTATATTGCTATTGTTTATAAGGATTTGGGATAAATAAAGTGATTTACCTGTTGAAAAATTATTGTTTTAAATGATTTTTAGTAATTGATTCCGAATTTTGG
>JAZKSQ010000093.1:0-6361 GCA_036625995.1 Thermoplasmatota archaeon
ATATTTTTGATGAAAGACAAGACGCCGTAAAAAGACTAGTAAAACAAGTAATAGAAACTGCTCATAACCACAAACCTAGAAGAAAAGTGGGTATATGTGGACAGGCACCCTCGGATTTCCCGGAATTTGCAGAATATCTTGTAGAATGTGGTATAGACAGCATAAGTCTAAACCCAGATACAGTCGTCAAAACCAGGCTTACCATAGCAGAAGCCGAAAAAAAACTATAGATAAATAAAAAAAAAACGAAATACTCTACCCAATCCAATCTTTTTTTCTCATTTTTTTTATAGAAAATTTTTTATGTACTACTAAACCTGTTTTCATAATGGAAAGATCAAAAATGGACTTTATACCAATTATAACTATGAAAAATAGAGATATATACGACAAGCCAAATGGAAACAAACTTGATTTAGAAAAAATCATTCAGGAGGATCTAAAAAATCAAGAAAGAATATATGTCCTAGATTTAGATGGTATAAAAAGAAATAAACCTAACCTGTGTTTATACCAAAAAATTTCATATTTAAAAAAACTTATAGTAGATATTGGGCCAAGAGAAATGGGGGACATTGTGGATGCTGTAATCTCAGGAGTAGAAAACATCGTTATACGAAAAGAAAGATGGAAAAACTTCGATATTTCCGCTATAAAAAAAGTCACCGAAAACAATATTTTACAAAAAATTGATTTAGATAAACCAGTCTACTCTGATCAACCTGATGGATATATACTAATGGAAAATAGAAAAAAAATTGAAGAAAGTCTAAAATATAGAAACTATGTTAAAAAAATAAGTTCAAATAAAACAGTCTATGCCTATGAAAAAAATCCAGATAACATCCACTATTGGGATGGATTAAATATTGACAGTCTAATAATAGATCTAAAAAATAAAGACAGGTTTACTAAAAAATGAATTCTGAAGAAAAAATATTGATCTCATTTCTTTTTAAAAGAACCGGAAAACAAGAAATGAAAAACTCTGAGATGTATCTATCGATATCTATGGACTTAAAATGGTGTAATCCTAAACAAGCTAAATCCTTTATTGAATCAGCCGTAAATAAAGATCTTTTAAAAAAGAAAAATGATTTATTAAAACCAAATTTTAATATTGAGAAAATAGAGATACCAGTAGGATTTGAACCCTCAGAGAATTTCTTTGAAGAATTTAAACAAAATAAATCTATAAAAAAAGATGGAAATCTTATAGAAGAAATAAGTGTTCATCTTGATAAAAATCAGAAAGAAGTAATTAAAGAAATAGATGATTTGGCTAAAAGAAAAAACATTGATTTTAAAGTAGCCAGTCTTTTAAAAGGAAAAGAAACTGGCGTTGAAATAAAAAAATATCTTGACACATATGAAAAGGAACTATTTGGCTAAATAAAAAATAAGATAATTGGAATAAGTAAAACACCCATGCAATGACTTCTTCTTACACCCCAGTAAACAGGCATTAGACCTATAAATGTAGCTACGACTAAAATCAATAAACCGGTAAAACCTGTGAAGATAAAGACTAGGCTGAAAACTAAAATTAAAGTAAATTCAACCACTTTTAGATATGGTAGATCTGTAAAATATTTAGCAAAAATTTTACCTGTCTTTAAAACAAAAAAATACGATAATAGACCAGATAAAATTAAAGAAATAAGTATGTATGATAAATTCAAGGGTATCGATAAAGCATTCCATTGTTGAACTGCGATTAAATCATTTACCGCTATAGCGGCTCCGCTTCTAGGTCTTAAAATTATAAATAAAACCACAATTACAAAAAAAGCCGATGCGGTATTGACGGATGAAAGAGTCATTATTGTCTGTTTTTCATTAAAATCGTTTTTTTCATTTTCTTTGTTATTTTGTCCTCTCATATTCATAGCTAATACAGTTCCCGTAGCAGAGGTTATACCTGGAATAATCGATACCAGTATACCGCCTATACTTCCAGTAATGATTGAAAAGATAGATGATTTTCTCTCATTTTTTTCCTTAATTTCAGGTTTCGTTAGATTTTGTTTGGGAATATTCGGTTTCTTTTGAAGAGAATCAATTAATGCAGGTACACCAAACAATCCGGTTAATGCAGGAAATAAAACCGGTGAAAACAGACCAATTGGGGAAAACACTGTTAATTCTGTGATTGCTAGTCCAAATATTCCTGATAAAATAAATACAAAAAATGCAAATAAAATACCTGTTATAGAAGGTATCTTACCTTTTTTGCTGAATATGTCTATTTTTGCTTTTTCAGTACATATCATAATTAAAGATATAGCTATCAACAGCCAAGGCATAATTTCCCTTAATTCCTCATATAAAAGAAAGGGTTTTCCTAGCAGATATCTAGCGGGAATAAAGACCAAAAAACAAAATATTATTGCACCAAAGCTTCCCATACCAGACAAAACTATTGATTCATATCCTTTACCTTGTAACATTAGTTTATGTGCCGGAAGAACGGATAGAGCTGTGTCTGCATCTGGGGCACCGATGAAAGTAGTTGGTATAAAGTCATGGAAGGTGTGAGAAACTGAAATACCAATTATGAATATACTTATCAATAAAAAAATGAATTCTTTTGGAAACCCTAGACCTGTAAGGAAATATAATGATGAAAATATTGTCGGTGTTAAAGAAAGCATGATTAACGCTATGTTATTTACGTGAAGCCCTGGTATAAGCCCTGTTAATATTCCAGTTAATACACCTAAAAATGTAAAAATAATGATTAAAAATAAATCTAGCAAATACCGTTTTTCCCTCCCTTTTTTTCTATATTATTTTTTTTATTCTGCTGTTTTCTTCTGTGCAATCTATTATATATCGGTATTTTTCTTTTTCAAAAATAAATTTCCCTTCAATTGATACTTTGCTCCCGGTTTGAAAATTGTTTTGATATTTATGAATTTGAACTGGTAGAAAATATTTTTTCTCTTTATCTGTTATAAAAATATATTTATCGAATTTACTTTCTATGTATCCTTTTGTTTTAACCCTAGTATCGATGTATTTTTCCGTTTTTTGAGATAATTTTTTTAGAGATATAGTTGTTTTATTCCATTTTTTTATGATTTGTATGTTTTTTTTGTTATTTACTACTATCTCCCATTTATCGTTATATTTTTGTACAGTTCCTTTTGCTTTGATTTTATCCCCGCATTCAACTTGGGTTACTCCCTCTAAAAATACTGTGGTTTTATTTTCTCCATTTTTTAGAGTTAAAATCTGGCTTTCTTGTTCAGTTGAGATTATTTGTTCTATTCTCCCTTTGATTGATACTGTTTTTCCTTCATATTCTGGTATTTTTCCTATGTCGATTGGTAGGGGTTGTGAAATCAAAGTAATGGCATAAAGGCATGCTATTCCCGTAATAGAAAAAGCTACTGAAAAGTATCTTAATTTCATATAAAACGATTGTAATGTCTTTTTTGATTCATTAAAATTTCTAATTTTTCTATGTTTGTAAAGTTTCTACTGTCTGTATATAAGTAATGGTGTTTTAAAATTAGAGTTATAGGTTTATTTTAATATCTTTTTTTGTTATTTTAAAAGCATTTTTTTAACTCTATTGACATTCAGGAAAATCAGAGGTAGAAAGATTTATATTATATGTTTAATTGTTTTGCCTCAAGAAAATATGAATTAGTTGGTAGAATGAGGGTTGATTTTATTCCATGATTAAAAAAGAAACAACTTTGAAAATAGCTGAAGCATTTCAGCAAGATGTTGGACATGGCAGAGCTAGGATAGACAATCAGACTAGGGTAGAACTAGATCTTTCGATAGGCGATGTTATCGAAATAGACGGCGGTAAGACAACTGCCGCTGTAGTTTGGCGTGCTCATCCATCAGATGAAGGTAAAAAAATTATAAGGATAGATAACCTTACGCGAAAAAACTGTGGTGCAGCTTTAGGTGACAGAATTAAAATTAGGAAAACAAAGGTTCAAACAGCAAAAGAAGTCTCGCTTGCACCTTTAATTTCTAAAGGACAGCAGATTCAATTTGGTAGCGGTATAGAATCATTGATTAAAAAAGGATTATTGAAAAGACCTATCACAAAAGGCGACAATGTGATAATTCCAGGTATAGCTTTATTTGGCAATGCACTTCCCTTTGTAATAATTAATACAAATCCCGATGGTATCGTATCTATATCAGAGAGTACTGGTATCAAAGTTAAGGAAAAAGCAGCTAAAGTCACAGAGCTTGAAGGGCCTCAAGTCAGCTACGAAGATATCGGGGGTCTACAAAAAGAAATCGAGAAAGTAAAAGAAATGATCCAACTTCCTATTAAACATCCGAAACTTTTCAACCGACTAGGTATAGATCCACCTAAAGGAGTATTATTGCATGGTCCACCTGGGACAGGTAAAACACTTATAGCAAAAGCAGTAGCTAATGAATCCGGCGCTAGTTTTTATACAATAAATGGCCCGGAGATAATGAGTAAATTCTACGGACAGAGCGAACAGAATCTAAGGAAAAAATTTGATGAAGCTGAAAAAAATGCTCCTTCCATAATATTCATTGATGAAATCGATGCGATAGCTCCGAAAAGAAAAGATGTCCATGGGGAAGTAGAGAGAAGAGTAGTATCTCAGATGTTGACTCTGATGGATGGATTACAGGGAAGAGGCAAAGTAATTGTAATCGCTGCTACAAATATACCTGAATCGATAGATCCTGCTCTTCGTCGACCTGGTCGATTCGACAGAGAGATCAGGATAGATGTCCCAGATAGAAACGGTCGTAAAGAGATAGTTCAGATACATACAAGAGGTATGCCACTTGGAGAAGATGTTGATTTAGGGAAATTAGCTGAAATAACATATGGATATGTTGGAGCTGATCTGGCATCGCTAGCACGTGAAGCAGCTATGAATGCTTTGAGAAGATATCTACCAGAAATCAATCTGAATAAACCTATACCCGTTGAAGTCTTAGAAAAAATGGAAGTAACCATGAACGATTTTAAAGGTGCACATCGTGGAATAGAACCTTCGGCTATAAGAGAATTTTTCGTTGAAGTACCTAAAGTCACTTGGAAAGAGGTAGGTGGATTATTAGAGGCTAAACAAAGACTTGCCGAATCGGTAGAGTGGCCTTTGACTAAACCAGATATGTTTAAAAGAATGGGTATTCATGAACCAAGAGGCGTTTTGTTATACGGTCCACCTGGAACAGGTAAAACATTAATAGCTAGGGCAGTTGCTAATGAGTCTAACGCGAATTT
This sequence comes from Thermoplasmatota archaeon, assembly GCA_036625995.1. GTDB lineage: Archaea > Thermoplasmatota > E2 > DHVEG-1 > DHVEG-1 > JAZKSG01. Next base: position 5,249 of record JAZKSQ010000093.1, read on the forward strand.
TATTTCTATTAAAGGACCTGAGGTTATGAGTAAATGGGTTGGTGAAAGCGAAAAAGCAATCCGTGAATTATTCCATAGGGCTAGGCAGGTAGCGCCAACTATTGTATTCTTAGATGAACTTGATTCAATAGCGCCGCGTAGAGGTACACATAGTGGATCTCATGTGACAGAAAGCGTAGTTAACCAGCTTTTGACGAGTATTGACGGCCTTGAAAGTATGGATGGCGTCGTAGTTATTGGTGCTACTAATCGTCCTGATATTATTGATCCTGGTTTGTTACGACCTGGTCGTTTTGATAGACTTGTGCTTGTCCCTGCTCCAGATCGTGACGCACGTCTTGAGATTTTTAAGATACATACCAAAGATATGCCTCTTGCAGAAGATGTAGATCTTGAAGATATGGCTGATATGTCGGATAATTATTCAGGTGCAGATATAGAATCGTTATGTAGAGAAGCAGCTCTTACAGCTGTACGTGAAGAGGAAGACGCTGAGAAAGTAACCCGTGAGGATTTTGAAGAGGCATTTGATGCGATACATCCATCTATAACACCTGACCTTATGAATTTCTACAAACGTGTTTCCGATGAGATAAGTAAAGGTTTTACCAAGTCAGAAAAAATCGGCCGTGAAGTAGATGTCGCCTAGAAAAATATATAAACTATCTTTCTTTTTTTCTCCAAAAAAGATAAAAACATAAAATATATTCAATACATAAAAAAAAAGAATGAGTAGGATAAGGAATTTTTACTTTGTGAGGGAATAATTTAAATGAAAATCACTGAGAATGAATTAAGAGGTAAGACTGTGATGAGCGAAGAGGGTTTATATCTTGGAGTTCTTCGTAATTCTACGGTTAATGAAAAAACCGGTAAGATGGTAAACATCCTTGTTGAACCATCTGAAGATGTAGATCCAAGGCTTTATCATCTTGACGATGAAGGACATCTTATTTTTCCTTTTGATTCTATAAACTCGATAAAAGACGTTATAATTATAGGAAAATAAATTTTTTTTAAATCTAACTTTTTCAAGAATTCTTTTTTTCTTTTAAGACTAGCTTGACTTTGTCAGATTAATAAGAAAAAATAGATTTTTCTTATTCAACTTTC
>JAZKSQ010000094.1:0-6338 GCA_036625995.1 Thermoplasmatota archaeon
ATGTGAAATAATTGGTGCTGATACGCCTGAAGGTCATGCAGAACTAATTAGTTTAGCTTATCAGATTTTAAAAAATTTAGATCTAAAAAAATTTACCTTGAAAATAGGTAATTTAAATCTTCTTTCATCAATTTTTAAAAAAATGAAAATCACTAAACAACAAAGAGAATACCTCCATCCACTTATAGATAAACAAGAATTTGGAGATGTAAAAGAAGCTCTCTTAGATTTTGGTTATAATGATGATGAGATAAATGATTTTATAGATATACTAAAGACTTCAGATATAAAGAAAGTAGAGGAATATTTAAAAAAGGATAAAAAAGCCTTAGAAGAAATAGATAAAACAAAAGTGATTTTTCGATTGTTAGAAGAGTGTTATGGTGTTGATAAAAATAAATTTAGAATGAGTATAGTTAGAGGACTAGATTATTACAAAGGACTAGTATTTGAAATCGATGCGCCTTCACTTGGTGCAGAAAGCCAGATTCTAGGAGGGGGATCATATGAATTAGTTCCCCTTTTCGGTGGAAATAAGGTTTCAACAGCTGGTTTCGCCGTCGGTTTCGATAGAACAATACTTGCATTAAAAAAGGAAGGAAAAATGTTTCCTAAACCAAAGATAGATGCATTTGTGGTTCCGATAGACGAAAAAATGATTAAACATTCAATAGAGATTGCTCAAATTCTTAGAGAAAAAGGTTTATGTTTAGATATCGACCTTAGAAGGAGAGGGATAGGAAAAGCTTTAAAACATGCAAATTCCATCGATTCGAAAAAAGCAGTTATCGTAGGGCCTAGAGAAGTTGGAAAAGAATCCGTTACTTTACGTGATATGAAAACAGGGGATCAACAGATGATAAAAATAAAAGATCTGAATAAGAACCTTTTTCAACCTTAAGAAAGTGATAGTATAATTAAATATATTTCAAAAAAAAAAATTTGCTATGAAATCAGAAAAAAAAGATACAGTTTTTGTTTTAGATACCTCGGCCATACTTTCTGGTAAACCTATCGACATATCGGAAGGAAAATTGATTTCACCTATAGGTGTTTCAAAAGAAATTAGGCCTGGAGGTAGAACATATAGAAATTTTCAGTTTTTAAAAGAGAAAAAATTAAGGGTTAGAGCTCCTTTAGAAAAAAATGTTGAAAAAATAAAGGAGGTCTCCAAGAAGACAGGTGATTTGGATAGGCTTTCGGATACTGATCTGGAAGTATTAGCTTTGGCTTATGAAATCAAGAAAAACAGGGAGAATAAAGCAGTTATTTTAACTGACGATTATTCTATCCAAAATGTTGCTTGTGAATTATCTGTTGATTTTGAAAATATTAGTCAAAAACGTATAACAAAAAAATTTAAATGGTTCTACAGATGTTCAGGCTGCGGTAAAAAATTTAAAAAAAATGTGAAACGATGTCCGATTTGTGGGTCAAAAACTAAGGCTCAGGTTGAAAAAAAACAGGATATTTAAAGATAAAAAAAAGTTTAGATGATAGTTATTTTAAGAGTTTAATGTGGTGGCAGATGGATTTTAACGATATAAAAAAAATTTTTTTGAAATTCTGGAAAAGTGAAAATGGGACAATCTCTTTGATAAGAGATGTTATGGTTGCGTTGGTTCTGGTTTTAATTATTCTGACGATTTTGTGGGCATATACCGGCCAATGGCTTTCTGCGCCTATGGTAGCCATTGAGTCTGGTAGTATGATGCATGCTGAAGAACCTTTTGGAGGGATAGGATATATTGATGCTGGAGATATGGTTCTGTTGGTGAAGGTAGACGGGCGAGAGGATGTTGTTACCCATAGAAAGGGTTTTAATGATAAAATGTCAGATTATTTTTTTTATAATGACTATGGCGATGTGATTATTTATAGGAAATATGGTTTGGAAAATGAGGATCAAATTATTCATAGAGCTATGTGTTGGATAGAATATCATGGAAATAACCAGACTTATAGTGTGGATGAATATGGTATTCACTATGCTGATTCAATAACTATCAGCGAGCTGGGATTAAACGGATATGAACCTGATCATTCTGGATTTATAACTCAAGGTGATAATCCATTGACCAATCCTACTAGCGATCAGGTGGGAGGGATTTGTAGTGAGCCAATTAAACCCGGATGGATTTCCGGTAAAGCTAGGGGTGAAATCCCTTGGGTTGGAACTATTAATCTGTTATTTGATGATATTATAACAGGTAGTTTTTTCAATCCTTTAAAAAGACCTACCGTCTATAACGTCCCTGAAGACAGTATGATATGTCTTGTATTATTAATAGCTGTTTTGATTTCTATACCAGTTGGACTGGATTTTTACGACTGGTATGAACAAAAGAAAAAAATGAAAAATGAAAACGAGTGGTAGATAAAAACTATTATTCTATTCTTTATACCATTTAGGAAGTTCCTGGTATTCAATTGGGTCTTTTAAACCTGCTTTTTTGAATCCCTTTAACCTTAAAAGACAGGATTCGCATTTTCCGCATGCCTTATTTTTTCCTTGATAACAAGACCAAGTGTTTTCAAAATTTACACCTAGTTTTTTTCCTATCTTAATTATTTCATCCTTTTTTTTATTGATTAGAGGAGTAAATATTTCGATTTTTTTTCCTTGAATAGTTTTTTTAGTAGCCAGATTAGCCATTTTTTGGTAGGCTTTTATGTATTCTGGTCTGCAGTCTGGATATCCTGAATAATCTGCAGATGTTGCACCTATACATATTTTGTCTGCATCTAAGGTTTCTGCATATCCTAAAGCTATGGATAAAAAAATTGTGTTTCTTGCTGGAACATAGGTTGTTGGAATGTCCTGGCCGATTTCTTCGATTTTTTTTGTTTTTGGTATCTGCTTTTTTATATCGGTAAGAGAGGAATTCAGGATTTTATCTAGATTTAATTTGAAGATGGTATGTTTTTTTGATCCTAAGTGTTCAGCTATTTTTTTTGCTGATTGAATCTCTTTTTTATGTTTTTGACCGTATTTAAAGGAGAGTAAATAGATTTCGTACCCTTCGTCTTTTGCTATATGTGCTGTGGTTGCTGAGTCTATTCCGCCAGAGATTAAACATACTGCTTTTTGAGTCATATAAAAATCTTTTATCGTTTGCAAGATAAAAAAAGGTTTTCATTGATATTTTTTTTATAGTTTTTTTATTAATCTTGCACCTTGTCCGTATCCTTCATCTACGCCTATTTCTATTTTGTATATATTTTTGTCTTTGAAATGGTCTTTTAGTTTTTGTATTAATTCTTGCAAAATATAATGTGATATTTTTTCTGCTGATACTGAGTCTAGTGGTAAAAGAAGACAGTCTTGTAGGGGAAGTTTATAACTTTTGTTTAGTTGGTTTATTTTTACGGAGTTATTATCTTTTTCTACATTGGTAACCTCGTTGTTGAGTGGTACTAATATACGATGGTCTAGTTTATCTGCTATTTCTTTTAATTTTTCTTTTAAGACGGAAAAATCTATTATTATTCCTTTTTCGTCAGGTTCGCCATATATCTTTGCGTGTATGGCATATGAATGGCCATGTAATCTTCCGCATTTTTCATATTCTGGTATTACATGTGCAGCAGAGAATCTTATTTTAGATTTCCATCCGTCTATATATACATATTTCTCCATTTTTGATTCCAAGCTATTAATTTATTTTGAATAGAAAAATTTTTTTTATTTTTTCTTTTTTTCATAGTCTTCTATTGCTTTTTTAAGTGCATCTGTTGCTAGATTTGAGCAATGCATTTTCAGATCAGGTAGACCTCCTAGTTCACCGGCTACATCTTCTCTAGAAAGTTTTTTTGCTTCTTCTAAAGTCATATCTTTCGCTATTTCTGTTGCTATACTACTACTAGCTATGGCGGCTGCACAACCAAATGTTTTGAATTTGATATCTTTTATCCTATCATCTTCTACTTTGATATATATAGCCATGACATCCCCACAAGAAGGATTGCCTACTTTGCCTATACCGTCTGCATCTTTGATTTCTCCGACATTTCTAGGGTTGAAAAAATGTTCTTTTACTTTTTCGTTATACATATCCTCCATCTTAATCAGCTCAAATCCAATGAAACAGTGATTATTATATCTTAGTTTTTTTTTAGTTCCATAGCGGTGAAATTGTCTTAATCTCTCTATGGCCTTTGGAAGTATTTTTGATACATATTCTATTTCTTGTTGGGTGGAATTTCTCCCTATTGATAGTCGTATTGATCCATGTGCTTGTTCAGGTGTAAGACCTATCGCGGTTAATACATGTGATGGTTTTAGTTTTTTAGATGAACATGCTGACCCTGTCGCGCTTGCTATTCCCTTTTTGTCTAACATCATATGGATAGATTCGCCTTCAACTGCTGAGAAACGAAAGTTGGTATTGTTTACAAGTCTTTTTTCTGGATGTCCGTTTAAATATGTTTCCTCTATTTGTAAAATATTTTTAATTAATTTATCTCTAAGTTTTCTCATGTATTTAACATCTTTTTTCATTCTATTTTTTGCAAGTTCACATGCTTTACCTAGGCCTATGATTCCAGGGGTGTTTAAGGTTCCACTTCGGATATTTTTTTCATGTCCTCCTCCATGAAAAAGTGGACTGATTTTTACATCTTTTTTTAGATACAAAGCACCTGCTCCTTTTGGACCATATATTTTATGAGAAGAAATTGATAAAAGATCTATTTTTTCTTTTTTAACATCTATTTCTTTTTTACCTATCGCCTGAACTGCATCTGTATGAAATAGAACATCATTTTCCTTATTTATCTCACCGATCTCTTTTATGGGTTGAATAGTGCCAATTTCGTTGTTTGCATACATTACAGTAGTAAGGAAAGTATTCTTTGATATTTTATCTTTAAATTCCTCAACGTCAATTAAACCATATTCGTTTACAGGTAGGTATTCTACGTTAAATCCAATTTTCTCTAGATGTCTGCATGTTTTTAAAACAGCTGGATGTTCAATGTTGGAGGTGATTATATGTGTTCCTTTTTCCTTTCTAATATCTTTATGTTGATATGCTATTCCTTTAATCGCAAGGTTATCTGATTCTGTACCACCTGATGTAAAAATTATTTCTTCTGGACTGCAGTTAATTAAATCAGATATTTTTTTTCTTGCATTTTGTACATGTTTTCTAACGATTTTTCCGTACTGATGTGTTGAAGAAGGGTTACCATAGTATTTATCAAAAAAAAACCGGATTTCTTTTATTATTTTAGGATCTACCGGAGTCGAGGCGGCGTAATCCATATATACTTTTTTATCTGTAATTTTCAATCACCACGTCCAATCTCCATCATTCTTTTAAGAGGTTTTTTTGCATCTATCATTATTTTCTTAGAGAGACTAATTTTTGGTTCTAATTTCTGAAGAGAATTTATCACTTTGTCTAAAGTAATTTTTTTCATGTCTTTACATACTGCTGTATCTATAGATATTATTTTTTTATCCGGATTTTCTTTTCTAAGACGATAACAAAGATCTTTTTCAGTTCCGATTATAAAACTCTTTTTTTCTGAACTTTTAACATGATTCACCATCCCATTGGTAGAATATGCATAATCTGCGATATCTATTATTTTTGGTCTACATTCAGGATGAACCAATATTTCAGCATCAGGATTTTCTTCTTTTTTCTTCAATATTTGCTTCCTTGTTATTTGATCATGTGTATAACAAAATCCATCCCAAAGTATCATTTCTTTATCTTTGACAAATCTTTGGATATATCTACCCAAATTTCTGTCAGGTACAAATATTACTTTTTTTGCATCAACCTTTTTAACTACTTTTTCTCCGTTGGATGAAGTACAACATATATCCGATATCGCTTTAATATCTGCTGTTGTGTTAATATAGGATACAACTTTTGCTTCGTGATGCTGCTTTTTCATTTTATTTAATCGTTTAACATCAACCATACCAGCCATAGGACATTTAGCTTCTACATCTGGAAGGATAATATTTTTATCAGGGTTTAGTATCTTTGCGGATTCGGCCATAAAATCAACTCCGCAAAAAATAATATTTTTGTTTTCGGTTTCAGTTGCTTTTTTTGCCAGCTCTAAAGAATCACCGACGATATCTGCTACGTCTTGAATATCTGAAATCTGATAATTATGGGCAAGTAATAAAACATCCTTTTTTTGTTTTAATTTATTTATTTTTTCTACTTTTTTTTCTATATCCATAGACAATTTCCAGCCATTGCTAATTGCTATATATTTGTTTTTGATTTTCACATTGTTATAATCTTGTAATAAGGAGGGGCAAAATAAACATTATCCTTTTCAAAAAAACTTGTTTTTTAAATTTTTTTATC
>JAZKSQ010000095.1:0-6321 GCA_036625995.1 Thermoplasmatota archaeon
TAACTATTTTATCAGATTAGGACAAAACCTACATTTTAAGTAAATCTCTCAGTCATCCAGCATTTTCCAAAGTTCATAATTATTAAATTCACCATCTCTCCTTCATAATTATCAAACCCGGCATCTACCAGCCGTCTTTCATATATCAAACATAGCAGCCGCCTTCATCAACCTAACAGAAGAAAAAACAAACGGCAAAACCAACAAGCAAAGACACCGCTTGCATCCACCTCCACTTTTTCCATTATCAAAGATAGCAGTTCAACCACTATTTTTTATCAACATTGGCAGGTGAATCATATATCAACAACAGCGGCTAACAACTGCCGTTCATAACAAAAATATACAAAATGAAAACAAAACAAAAAAAATAGATCAACATCATTCTCCCTCTCCTCCTCTTTTTTTATTTAAATAATTTTTCTTTTAGAATTTATTCTAATTTTATTGAATGTAATTGTTTTTTTTTATTTTTGGTTTAGTATTTCTAGTATTTTTTGTGTGATTATGGCTATGTATGCTATGAGAAAGGTTGCGATGAATATGTTTATTCTTTTTTTGAGTTTTTTTGGTGTAAGTGTGTCGGTTAGTTCTTTGGTGATTAGTATTCCTATAAATATTAGTATGAAATAGATTTCTGTTTCCTGTGGAGGAGTTGTAACGAATAGGAATAGTGTCCATGTTATGAGTACTATGGTTATTTTTTCGCTTATGTTGAGGTGTATGTTTTTGATTTTTTCTAGTGTTTTTTTAATATGTCGGGGTAGGTTTTTAATATGTTTTTTGATTCGGTAGGTTGGTTTTTTCTCCCAGGGTAGTATTATTTTTGATGTGTCGTATTTGGATTTGAATTGCATGTAGGGGTTGTATTTTTTTTCTAATTTTTTTTGTGGTATATCTATCATTATTAGTATGAGATAGCTTGCTATCAGGCTGAGTGTGAGTGCTATTTTGATGTTTTCTGCTGTGGGTTGTGTTAGAAAGGTGAGTGCTATGATTATTAGTATTATTTCTATGATGTTGTCTCTTATTTTTTTAATAATCTGTTTTTTGTCTGGTGTTTTTTGTTTTATTTTTTCTTTTAGTGGTGTTTTTTTTGGTGTTTTTTTGATTTTGTGTGTTTTTTTTTCGAATGGATATTTTTTACGTTTATGAGTTTTTTTGAAGATTTTTTTGATATCCATCATATTTGTTTTTGTCCCTGGGTGTTTTTTTTGTTTTTTTTATAATCTTTTTATTTAACTTAAATTTATCTAAAAATATTATTTTTTAGGAAAAAATATGGATTGGGTTATTTTGTAATACGAATTCTTTGAGTAACATACTTTTTTCCACATCTTCGAGGGCTTAAAATACATAGTTTTTTCGGTTGCATGTTAATTAGTTCCTCTTTGAAGAATCGTAATTGTTCTAGTTCACTTTCTTTATTTGTAAATAGTTTTCTCATGGAGTGAGGATACACTTCAGATAGCATAATATCAATTGATATTAATGTCATTTGATACTACCTAAGTTTTTGTATTTTTTTGTAGCGTTGAAAGCATTTGATAACCTGTTGAGATTTGGCAAGTTTTTACACGTAAAAAATGTCTGATGAGAGGATGGATATGAAAGTGGTCAGTTGACAGGTTTTGCAGGGTTTGCATCGGAGCTGGAAATTTTTTTTAGCTTAGATGATTCGATGGTTAGTTTTGCGGCATGTATTTGATGGTTTTTTTTCTTCTGTTAAAGCAAGTATGATATGTGGAGGTTTAACTGACACATTCTGCTTGCAGAGGATGTCTGGTAGCTGATAGATTTTGCGTGCAAAGATTGGTTGATAGGTTTTTCCGGGTTAAACAATTTTATTTAGATTTTTATCTAAACATCGTATTTTTTTCTTTTGAGCTTCTTGTAGTGCCTTTTTATCAAAGCCGCTTTTTGAAATAAACAACATCTTTTTCTTTTTATCAGAAAAGATAGAATGCTGTATTTTTTTTGAAAAATCTAGGATATCTTTTATAGATACCTTTCTATTACGCCATTTCACTTCAGTAATATAATAAACATCATGTTTTTTTCCAACAAGGTCAAACTCTCTTTTTCTATCAGCCGATACATAATTAGAGAATTGTATCTCGTATTTTTCTTCAAGTTTCACCTTAAACTCATATTCTTTAGTTCTCCCTAGTTCCGTGGAGGCCTGCAAATATTTTTCAGTGAGTTCTTCTATTAGGCTATCTACAACTTTTTTCTTTTCGAGTTCAATATCATTAATTCCAAGATAGGTATATTTTATCCAAAATGCAAGTAGTGGATCTCGAAAGAAATAGTTGTTTTTTTCTCTTATTATTAGATCAGTTGTTAGCAATTTTTTCATATAATTTGATACCTCGCCAGTCGGTTTGTCAAGCTCTTTTGAAATTTCAGTAAGTGTTAACCCTTGTTTTTTTGCAAGTATTAACAAAATCTGACGATGGATTTTGCCTTTATATGCTCTTGAGAGTGATTGATTGAAAATGTAATCCAAAACAAGATAGATATCACCCTTTGGTGAAAGTGTTTCCTTTAAAAAGACATGTTTTATAGTGTCGATACTGCTATCATCAAACTCTTCGATCAGCCCGTGGCATAATGATATTATATAAAAAGGATGGCCATTGGTTAGTCGAAAAATTTCATTATTAGGTTGGTTATCTATATTTATATTATGTTTATTTAAAAACATCTCAGCAAGTTTTTTACTGTTTTTTTTATTTAAGAAACCAAGATACATTCTTCTAAATTGTGCAAAAAAGGGTTCACTGCTTTTTGAAAAAATTTCCTCCATCATTGATATTGATGATCCTGTAACGATATATGCTGTTTTTTGTTGTTTTTCTACGATGCTTCTCATAATTTCTGTAAATCTTTTACCGAAGTTTTTGATGTACTGAAATTCGTCAAGTAAAAAAACTGCCATGTAACCTGTTTTTTTTAATATTGTTTCTTGTGATTCAAATAAAAAATCGAGTGCTTGTGTATCCTTTTTTGTTTTTATTTTTTCTGATATGTCGTCTATTCCAATCTTTGCAGATAATATAAGTATGTCATCCCAGTTGGAAAATTCAGTTTTGTTTTCAATAAGTTTTCTTTTTTTCCCTATTTCAAATAGTAATTCTCTGTAGTATGACATAATAAAGGATTGTAGATCTCCTACTCTTTGTACATTTAAGTAGGGCATTACTATATTTTTGTTATTATATGTTCTTTTGAACTCTAGAATTAATTCTGTTTTTCCTATCCGTCTGTTTCCAATTATTGCGATATTATTATGTTCGTTTTTTTTTACTGAGTTGATAACTGTTTTAAGCAGATGGAATTCTTTTTTTCTATTTACAAACATTTTTTATACCATTATAGTTTTATGCATAAAATCATAATGCATTATTGTTTTATAATGTTTGCGTTTTTTTGGGATAAGGTTTTCTTATTTTGGAAATTTTTAATCATTATTTGCGTTACAATTTTTAATTTGATATTTTAGATATGCTTATTTGCCATAAGATGGGTTTTTTGTATAACAACTAATAGGATTAGGAGGTTTCATGTTTAGGGATGTGAGAAAAAAATCTTTAGTATATATCGTGAAGAATAAGTTTATTATAGATTTTACGTATCGTTAAAAATAACGTTAAATGTGTTTTTACGATAAAATATTTTTTTTTGGAAAAAATATGGATTGGGTTATTTTATAGTTTTTTTCTTTTTTTTTAGTAGAAATGTAAAATAAGGTTAAAATGATATAATACGATTGGTTATTATGAACGAAAGCAGGTTGAGAAGATATAAAGGAAAGATAACTGTTATTGAAAAAAGACAGGGAAATATTTTTTCTTGGATATCTGATGAAGACGAAAAAACTGTTTTGGCGGTTTATAAAGCTTTTCAGGAGATGATTGAATCTTTTACGGATATTTGTGCTATGTTGTTGAAAGATATGGGGGAAATTGTAGAGGATGATTATTCGAATATTGGAAGATTATCTGAGCTTGAAGTTTTTGATAATGATCAAGAATTAACGTTAAAGGAGGCAGATGGTCTTCGTAATAGATTGATTCATGAATATAATGGTTTAGAAAGAAAGACAGCGCTTCGTTCTATTCAACAGATTAATGAATTGGTAGAAGACATCATTAAGGATGTACGGATATGGATAAAAAAAATTTCGAAACAATAAAAAAAGATTTTTTATGTGTAAAACAGGATAAACGGGTGCTATCTGTTCTTTTGTTTGGTTCAGCTGTAAATGAAAATTTTCATAAAAAAAGTGATATTGATATCGCTTTAGTTGTTCCAGGTGTTTCAAGTTTTTATTATGACTGTAAAAATGTTAGTAATGAGTCAGTTGATTCTTCTGAGATTTTAAGGAAGGTATTCAGAATGGTGAATACTGTTGATCGTAATTATGATGTTCATATTTTTGAAGAGTTACCGTTATTTATTCAGATAGATATCATTGGTAATCATGTTGTGGTATATACTTCTGATAGGGTGGGTATGTTTGAATATTTTTATCGTTATCGTAAACTTTGGAATGATCAAAAACATCGTAATACTATGAGTAAAGACTTATTACTTTCAAACCTTTAAAAAAAAAGAAATTATTAAATTTTAAATTTTTTTTTGGTTTGTGGATAATAATACATTGGTTTTTACAAATCAAAAAGATTAAAAATAGTTTAATCTTATTTGAATGTATGTCGGTTTTTGAAAAATGGAATTGGATAAAACGTAACTGGGTTTACATTATTGAAGAAGCATTCCATTTAGATTTAGTTTTTGTAGGTGGAACAGCGCTTAATCTTGCTAGCTATCTATGATGAATATCGTGCATCAGAAGATATTGATTTATATGATCCTAACGCAGAGGATGTTGGAAATGAACATGAAGAAGAAATGGCGGAAAAATTGGCTAAGAGGTTAAATGATAAAGGTTTTGAAATAAAAGCAAGGCATAAAAACAATCTTTATGTTGGTCCTAGCATAAAACTTGATGTATTCAACAATGGAGTTTTCTATAGAAGTATTAATAAAAAAGATTTTGATCAGATTAAGGTTTTACTTTTTGATATTCAAACCTATGCTGATATGAAAATACATTCGCTTTTATGCAGATCATTTTATGATGCACGTGACCTTGTTGATCTTTTTATTATAAAAAAAGAAACAGGATGTGAGTTATCATTTCCTAGTTTGGATTGTGATATAATTGAAAAGAGATATGAAGAAAGGTTAAGGGAGATTAAAAAGACAACAAAAGAGGATCTATTTGTATTTCAAACGAGAAAACAGATTAATGAACTTCCTTACGAGGAGTTGGATGAATTTAGGAGGTGGATATATGAGTGGTTATCAGAATTTTGTTGAAGTTTTTGGGGAAGGGGTTTTTGTTAAATCGTCTGAAATTAAAAAAAATTATTCATTTCAGAAGGCTCTTTCATCTCTTTATATTATTCCAACTTTTTTTAAAGGTATCTATTATATTCCTACATTTCGTGAGAGGAAAGGTCATTTTTTTGAAAATAAACAGGATTTTTTTACTTTCTTGTTTAATTTTCGATATGGTAGGAAAAACTGGTATTGGGGTTTGAGTACTGCTGCTCGTTATTATGGTTTAGAATGGAGTGCAACCCATATTCTTGAAATAGTTACTATGGAGAGAACTAAGACTATACGGGTTTCTGAAAGGATTTCTTCTTTGCAGGATAAAAAGTCTTATCGTTCGATGACACTTGCCAAATACTATGATTCGCTTGATGTAAACACTATTTATATTCATAAGGGAGATCGAAAAAATTTTGAGTCTGTCATAATAGATGATGTATTAGGGCCGGTTTGTAATAAAGATCAGTTGTTTAGAGATGTTAAAAGTTATCGTTCGAAGGTTAGAGATCAACGGTTAAGAAGAATATATGATAGAATACTTGAAGAATTTTGAGATTTAAAGCAATGATAGTTATCAATCTGTGTGAATAAATGTCTAACTTGCTGAGGAAAAAAGACAGGTGCACGCTGTCGTTGATAGCTGACATCCTTTGCAAAAAAACATGTTTTAGCTGACAGGTTTTGTAGTGTTTGCTCGGTAGGTAAAATTTTTTTTTGATTTTGTGTGTGTGTTTTTTAATTGTAGAAAAAAAGGGGTGTTTGTTGTTTTTTTTCTGCCAGTATTCTTTGATTGTTTTTGCTATTTTCTTATCTATATACTATGTATGTTGTAAGGTGTATTTGATAATATTTTGGTATATCGTTAATTGTACTTAATGATATTAAATAAAAAGGCTGGATTTGTTTTTTTTTTTT
>JAZKSQ010000096.1:0-6306 GCA_036625995.1 Thermoplasmatota archaeon
CCTAATCCTTTTCTTTTCAAGAAGGCTGTTAATTTAGCCGACTGTAAACCTAAGGAAGCTGCATATATAGGAGACTCTGAAAGAGATATTAAAGGCGCAAAAGAAACCGGGATGTTTACAGTTATACTGGACAGAGGGCAGCTATTCTATGAAACAGAAACTGATGTCAAAGCTGATCTCGAAATCAAAAATCTAAATGAAATACCCTGGATTACCTGAAAAAAAAACATGTTAATCCTTTTTTTTTCAAAGTAAACCCGGCTTTTTTTCTTTCAGATAACCTTAATTTGTAAGCCCTAAAGAAAACAAATGAAGATAGATGATTTTTTATAATAGCCCTGTAATTATAATGTTTGTATGTGGTTTTTAGCAGGTGGAAGTGGTTTTATAGGTTCTAACCTCGCAGAATTTTTAGATAAAAAAAAAATTTGAATTTAAAATTTATGACCTAAAAGAACCAAGATACTATAAAGCTAAAAATAGAACGATACTCGGTGACATAAGAGACAAACAAAGACTAATCGATGCCACTGAAGAATGCTCAATTATATTTCATTTGGCTACCATCCCGCCTTCATCTCATCTTTCCAAAAAAGAAATTTACGACATCGAGATTGAAGGTACCAAAAACATAATAGAAGCTGCTTTAAAAAATGGAATAAAAAAAATTATTTTTTGTTCAAGTTGTTCTCATGTTTATGGTATTCAACCACCTGAAAATATACCTACAAAAGAATCCGCTAGTTTAAATCCTATAAATGAGTATGGCAAAAACAAAGTTAGAGCAGAAAAGTTATTAATGAAAGCTAGCGAGAAGAATGAATTAACGGTTATTGTGTTAAGACTTTCTATGGTAGTAGGTAAATACAATTCAGATCCGATATTAATTGAAAATGTTAAAAAAATGTTAAAAAATAAAAACATATTTATTCCTGGTAAAGGGAATACAATAAATCAAAGCGTTCATGTAAACGATGTAAATCAGGCCTTATTTTCAGCTGCTAAAATACCTGTCTCTAGATTAGATGGAAACAATGTTTTTAATATTTCAGGGGCAGAAGTCTTAACTGTAAACGAATGGATGAAGTTAGCTAAAAAATCCTGTAATTCAAAATCTAAATTATTACATTTACCTGTTTTTTTATCTAGATTTATCGTAAATATGGGTTGGATTTTCAATGCTACTAAAATTCATCCTTCGTATATAAGGCTTTTAAATACTGACCAATATTTTGATATAAGTAGAGCAGAGAAAATTCTAGGTTGGAGCCCTAAACATAGAGCTCTAGAGGGTATCAAAGAGACAGTTGAATTTTTAATAAAATGATTTAATGATTTGAATTTCATTGAAAGAAAAAGTGAGGGGTTACCTGGGTATTTTGTAAAGGTTAATCCATCGGAACAAACATTTCAGATTCCGTTAAACCCAGGTCAATATAAAAAAAATTTATTTTTCTTTTTTATAGTTCATTGTTTTTGATTTTATTTTTTAGATTTTTCCATTCGTCCATTTGTAGTTTGCAGATGTTATCCCCTTCTCCGATTGTTACGAAGTTTTCTTGGACGTCCACGCTAGGGCAGCAACCTTTTTCTCCACACAGATATACTTTCATTTTTTTTCCTCCTTTATTTTTACTCTGTCATAACCACTAACAATTGTTAAATATAAATCTTTTTGTTTATTCAGTGGTTCGGAAAGTAGCTGGAAATAAGGCATAAATAGGTCTATTCGGCAAAGTTTAAGTTGAGTTTCTCCCTGTAGAATCTCGTACCTTGAAACTATAATTCTACTTTCCGAAGTACTGTTATTTCAAAAAAAAAATTTGGAAAGATTGGTTTATATAAATCGTAAGTATTCCATTATTTGAAAGCTATCTTTTAGTCTATCAACTTTATTACCTACTCTTATATAGCCGTTCATGGATATGAAATATCTCCAATAATGTATTGTAAAAAAAGTAGGTTCTGTTCTTTCTATTGAAATTGCATTAAAATTAACTTTTATTTCTACATTTTCTTGTGAAGTATAAAATGAAAAATTAGTGGGTATAAATCTACCATTTCTATATCTATATTTTTTTGCTGTGAATTTAATATTTTCTGGATTTATTTTTATGAAATCATCATTTAAAGTACTTAATACAGCTAGTTTTTCAGGTAAGGTATTGTCTGCAAATGTTGTTTTGATTATTTTAGCCCATGTTAAAGAATAATTATTACTCTGAACTTTTCCCCAGAACCATCCTTTTCCTCTAATACTTGTTTTTAGTGAAAAACCCCAGTTATGATCATGATACCCGGTGCCGTTTATTTTTTTTATTTCATCATTCAAAAAAATCGTCCCTTTAACTTTAGCTTTAGGCTGAGCGACCGTCCATCCTTCTTCAGATGTTGTATATGTAAAACCTTTAGATTTACCGATAAAAGTTAAATTAGCTTTTATTATTCCTAAGTCTATATTTAAATAGTATTTCCATCTACCTGTTTTGTTATATTCTTCCTGATCAAATTTCATTATGTCTTTGTTTTTGTATTTTATATTGGGGTATTTTTCTGAGATTTGAAATTGATTTATTGGTTTTGTCACATATTTTTTTTCATAGATTTCATTGTTTTTATATATGTTTATAAGTTGTCGTACAAAACTTATTTTTCCGACTGTTATCACTTTTATTCCTATGTGGATATCATATTCTTTGTCGAAAACTGCGTCAAAGTACCACCATTCTTGTGTGAATATATTTTTTTTATGATGGAATGCATCATCTTTTGGTGTTATATTTTTTATTTGGTAGATATTTTCTTTAATTGTGTTTTCATAATTATTTTTTATGGATCCTACTTGGTTGTCTAGATTTGATGGGATGAAAATAATGATTAATGAGATTAGTATAGGTATAATTTTTTTCATAAGCCATATAACATAAATATTTTTTATAAATTTTACCACATAATTATTTTTATTTTTTAGATATGCTAAACTCCCCTTTTAAAAAATTTTTTAGATTATAACGATAAAAATCATGATAGTATTTCATTTTTTTCTGTAAAAATAGAAAATAATTGAAATAAGTACAAGAGCCGGTAAACCTATAACTAGTAAACCTAACGGCTGGAAAAAACCGTTTAATAATTCACTTCCCGTATCATTTTCTTCTTTTTTATCATCCGAGATATCATCATCTTTTGAATCTGCATCTGCAAGACAACATAACTTATTTTCTTCAGTCCCCACATATACTCTTCCCTTAGAATCTAAAGAAAGTGAGGATGAAATAGTCATATTTGTTTTATATTTCCATATCAATTTACCTTCAGAATTAAGTGAATATATTGTCCCAGCTATTGAAGCAAAATAGATATTCTCATCTAAATCTAATAAAGGGGAGCTAGTTATTGCATAGTCTGATTTAAAAGACCATTTAAATGTTCCATCAGAGTTAAAAGTATACATTTTCCCGTCATTAGAACCTACATATATCTCCCCATTTGAAGAAACAGCAGGTGACGAAACGATTCTTCCATCAGTACTATAATTCCATTCTAGCTCACCCTTAGAAGATATTGCATATATATTTTGATCATTTGATCCCACATAGATAGTTCCATCTGGACCTATAGCAGGTGAAGAATGTACACCTCCTCCAGTGTTATAGCTCCATTTTTTTTCTCCATTGGGATTTATGGCAAATAATTTTTGGCTATGACTACCGATGTATATATTTCCATTTGAATCTACTGCTGGAGATGGTTTCTTAATTGGTGCATTAGTCCTAAATCTCCATTTAAAAGATCCGTTTTTATTTACAGCATATAATTTTCCATTCCAACATCCAAAATAAACTACTCCATTATCGTCCATCACTGGTGGAGAATCTATCATCCCTCCAATTAGATCGTGTTCACTGGTATTAAACTTCCATCTTAATGTACCATTAGGATTCAGAGAATAAAGGTTCATGTCATTTGAGCCAAAATATATGTTTCCTTTTGAATCTATCATAGGAGAAGAATGTATTTTTTCAGATGCTTCATAATTCCATTTCTGTGTTCCATTAGGGTAGACTGCATAAAAAATTCCTTCATTTGAACCAAAATATATGACTCCATCAGATCCTATGACAGGGGTACTATAGATACTTGCTTTTGTTTCAAAAGTCCATAATATCGACTTATTTGTTTTATTTATTTTATATTCGGAAGAACCAGTATGTCTAATATTTCCGCCGAAACAAGGCCATGGTGAATCTGCAATTTCTTCAGATTTTAACTGCGATGAAAAAAAGTTAATGCCTCCTGGAAGAAATAAAATTATAGTAAACGTTATAGCAAATATTTTTTTGATAGATATCCGTCCCCATCTTTTTAAATTGAGGCTCTTAAATGTTAACAAAATTAGTTGAACTTAAATCTTATGAATTATTGGATAGACCTATCATATAAAAAAAAGAAATACCAATTTTTTTCTTTTTAGAATATAAAGAATGTTATTCCTATTATTATAAAGACTACCGCTGCTATCATGTTAATTTTTTTTCTAGGTAGTTTCTCCGATAATATTTTTCCGAAAAAGATCGGTATCACTGATAGCATAAATAACGCCAATATAGACCCTACAAAAACCAGATAGGGATTATATTTTGTTGCAAATAATGCCGCTGCGATTTGTGTTTTATCACCCCATTCAGTTAAAAGCACCAAAAGGAAAGCCGTGATAAAAGGGCTGTTAAATCTCTTAGTCTTTTTGTTTTCTTCTTCTCTATTCAGAAACATAAAAACTCCAAAAATAATAAAAACAATCCCCGTAACGATTTTAAGATATCCCATAGGTAACAATGTAGAAATCCAACATCCCGCTGCTATCGCTATTCCATCAACGATTATAAAAGCAAGAGTCACAGCGAATAATATTTGCAAATGTTTATCTGTTTTTGATGAAAAAATAAGTATGGAAATCTGTGTTTTATCTCCTAATTCTGCAGTAGCTATAGCAACCAAAGGTATTATTAAATCTTGAATTATTTTTAAATATCTCCAATCATGTTTTTTAGAAACATAATGAAAACCCATTAATAAAAATTTTAGTTGTAAAAAAAAAATTTGATTCGAAAAAACTTATTACCGATAAAATATATAGTATACTTCTTCCAATAAATAAGGTAGAGGCCTACGAGTCTTTTAGGAAAAGGATTAACTGTTAATAAAACACATCTTTTCGATAATAAACAGACGAGTAACTGCACATGCCACCCAAACTCCTGGAAACAAGCTCCTTATGCTACCTACCTATATGAACCAGACATTACAGATCTCTATAATTTTTATTTAAAAGAAAGAAAAAAACCTGGAGGAAGAATCACCGATAACATTTAACGTTATAATGTTAAAAGCAATAGCTGAAGCTTTGAAAAAATCACCGAAACTAAACTCACTCCTCCATTATAATACAAAAACCAAAATAGGGCTATTATATCGCCATATTAAAGAAATCAGTATATCTACACCATGGCTTCTACCCGATTATAAACCGATAGCACCTGTCATCCATGATGTAGGAACCAAAAATCTACAAGGAATAGCGGATTCAATTAAAAACATAAGAAGAAAAATAATAAACACCGATATTGAAGTCATGCAGTATTTTGTAGCTAAAAAAAGAAATACTTTACGATCTTAAAAAATTAAGATTAGGATCAGTCAGATAAATTTTTAGTTCTTTTATCGGAAAAAACCGAATTAAAATCACTAGAAAACAAAAAAGAAATATTTAAATACACCAGATGAAGACAAAATCACGCCTTTCGATATTTTCAACGCAAGCGTATTAGTCTCAAATCTAGGAAGCATCTTCAGACATAAAAGAGGAGGAATTACCCTACTAGATCTTATATCACCTCAGGTTTTTGCAATAGCGATAAACGCTATACAAGAAAGACCAGGGGTATATCTAGATGAAAACGGAAATAAAAAAATAGGTATCAGACAAATATTACTCCTTAGTCTAACCACCGACCATAGAGCACTAGATGGAGCTGATTATATACCTTTCCAAAATGCTTTAGATAAAATCTTCGCCAACCCTAAAACGATAAAAAAATGGAAAAAAAAACAACATTTTAGAGGACAGAAATCTTTTTCTTACTAAAAGCTTCATTTGTATTCTTAAAAACATTTCTTTTAACTTACAACTAAATTAGAATAACTTTTTTCATTTTACTAATTTTAGAATAACAAAGTTCTACTTAATTATATTTAACAAAAGTGGGCCTGCTGAGATTTGAACTCAGGTTTGTAACCCCCGAAGCT
>JAZKSQ010000097.1:0-6279 GCA_036625995.1 Thermoplasmatota archaeon
ATTGGTGCTCGTCTTATCTCTTTGGCTGGTAGTTTAGAAAAACTAGCTTTGATGCCTTCTTCTACTATTCAGGTGTTAGGTGCTGAAAAGGCTTTATTTAGATTTAAAAAACAGGGTGGAAGACCTCCTAAGCACGGGGTTATTTTTCAGCATCCTCTTATAAATAAATCCAAAAAGAGTGACAGAGGTAAAATCGCAAGGGTGCTTGCGGGAAAGATTAGTATAGCTGCTAAAGGAGATTATTTTACCCATAGAGATATATCCAGTCGGCTTGAAAAAGAATTAAATGAAAGAGTTGAAGAAATTAGATGATTTTATTAAAGTATAAGTAATAGTTTTTTTATTGGTTTCTCAAAAAAAAATGTGATGTTTAAAGAGGAGAAAAAATAAGGATTAATTTGTGTCTAGTGCTATTTGCTACTGGGTAGTGTGAGTATATGAGCAACTTGAAAAGTGTGTTAAGAGATATTGGTGCAATTTTAATTATTATTGGTTTTGTAGTTTTACTTACTCTTATAGTCACTTTTTCTACAGGTGAATATCTTCCAAGTTCTGGTTTTAATGCTGTTTTCCCGATTCTTATTACTTCGGCTATATTTTTCGGTGTGGGAAGCCCTCTTTTTTATTTTTTTCGTAAAGCCGAGGAAGCTGATTTTAAAAGCGCTATGATTACTGCGGCGTTAGGATGGTTTCTGATTTCTTTAATATGCAGTATTCCATTCTGGCTTATTCCCTACGATATTTCTTCAGGTGCATATTTTACAATGGATCCTCTTTCAGCTTTTTTTGAATCTATGTCAGGTTGGACAGGTACAGGTCTAACTATGGTAGATAATGAACAATATCTTCCATATACCCTTCAGTTTTATCGTTCACTGATACAATGGGTTGGTGGTGTTGGAGTTATTGTTTTAACTCTTTCTATTCTATCTCGTCCAGGTGTAGGTTCTTTTGTTCTTTATCAGGGAGAAGCTCGTGAAAGAAAGACTCATCCTTCTATTATTTCTACTGTACGGACTATATGGTGGATATTTATTTTGTATACAGTATTGGGTATAGTGGCTTTGACTGCTATAGGTTTGTTGTATCCTAGTTCAGGTATGTCTGTTTGGGAGTCTATTAATCATGCTATGACTGGTATTGCTACCGGTGGTTTTTCTGTAACTGATGATAGTATAGCCGGTTTTGGGATAGTTAGTCAGATCGTGGTTATGATTTTGATGGTTTTTGGCGGTGTTGCTTTTGCTGCTCATTTTGATCTTTTAAAAGGAAAAATTAAGGATTTTCTTGCTGATACGCAGTTTAAGGCGATGATGTTTTTGATTTTTTTAGGTGTTTTAGCTATTACTTTTTTAAACGCTGAAAGTGTCTATAGTTATGATTGGGTTACTTCTCTTCAGGTTTCTAGTTTTCAGTTTATTTCAGCTATTAGTTGTACAGGTTTTGCCTCTGTTGAAAATCTTCCCTTATGGTCTGATTCGGCTAAATTGATTTTGGCTTTTGCTATGGTTATAGGTGGTGCTGCTGGTTCTACTGCCGGTGGAATAAAGTTGTTCCGGGCTGTTCTTTTGTATAAAGGAGTGGGTTGGCGTATTAAAAGAGCGATTTCTACTCCTCGGCGTGTTTTTGTTCATAAATTTGGTGATAAAGCACTTTCTAAGGACGAGGCTATGGATTTGATTAATGAAGCTGCTATTATTTCTTTTATCTGGGTTATCATTCTTTCTACAGGTATTATTGTGGTATCCACTGTGGTTTCTCGTACTTTGCCGAATGTTACTCTTAGTGACGTTATTTTTGAGGTTTGTTCAGCACAGGGGAACGTAGGTCTTTCTACCGGTATTACCAGGTTAGAGATGAATTATATTCCCAAAATTATGTTGATTTTTAATATGTGGATCGGTAGATTGGAGATTATACCAATAATTGTTTTGATTAGATCTATTTTTGGTCTTAGAAAAAATATTATCTAAAAAAAAAAGATTGGGGTTTTTTTATAGGTTTTCATCTTCTTCCTTTTTCTCTTGTTCTTTTAGTAGTTCAAATTGTTTTTCTTGGAATTCTTTTATATATTTTTCTATTTGTTGTATTGCTGTTAATAATTTGAAGGTTTCTTCATCTTCTGGTTGAGGTGGACTTGATGATTGTGGATGTTCTTCTTTTCTTTTATGGAAATCTGTTTTTTCATATTCTCCATGAAGGATTTTACGTGCTTGTTTCAGGTTTTTTATTTTTTCGCTGATTTCTTCAAATTCACTCATTTTCCCATCAATTCCTCAAAATATGTTTAATATATCTTTTTAAACAAACATTTTAATGTTTATGTTTAACATAAATTTTTTTGTCTATAATCGTTTTTTTAGTATAAAAAAACTTTTGCCGGTGGATTTGGCGTTCAATTTTTATTTTACAGGGTTTTATTTAAAAGATTATGGAAATGTTCTTAAAACATTAGTTCTTTTCACGGGCTTAGGTGAATTATCTTTGCGTAAAGTTAGGACTGTATGTCCTGAATGCGACAAAAATTTTGTTGCGGAGATTGAAAAAGATGTTGAGAAACAAGATGTAGAATGTCCGCAATGTAATCATTCTTTTAGTATTCAACCTAAAAAAGAGGAAAAAGAAATTTCCTGGGAGGAACATGGTGAGCCTCGTAAAACAGTTCTCTCTTCGATTCGCCCTAAGACCAATAAACCTATGATCGCTAGTTTGTTGCTTATAATCGTATTTTTTATGGCTATTATCTCTGCTTCTTTTCCTGAAATATTTGTAGAATCAACTTTGGATGTCTTTTCTGCAGCTGGTTTAGAGGGAGAAGTTGAGGTTGATTTATTACTAGAGGGAAATTCATCTGTCATCAATAATGTTTCAGTGACATTGGACGGTAAAGAAAAGACCGGTTTTTCTAATGATGAAGGAAAAATTGTTTTTGGATCGGTTGATTTAGGTTTGAAGAAAGTTTTAGTTAACAGTAGATATTACCAAAATGTTTCTCATGAAATTTTGGTTGTCCCTTTTTTTAAAACAAGTCATAATGTTGAACTTAATCTAGCTGGAAACAATGGCGGTGTTGACAGAGAAAGTTTCAATAGCGTTGTTTGTTCTTTGGTTTTTATTATTTTGTCGGTTTTTCCTCTTCTAGCAGCTTTTGGTGCTTTTAAGCGTTTTCATCTGGATTTAGCTATGGTTGGATCCCTAGTTGGAATATTTACTTTTGGATTTCTGTTGATTGGTTCGATTTTAAGTATTGTATCTTTTATTATACTTTATTATTCAAGGGATGAGTTTGAAAATGGAAAAAAGGGAAAGACCTTCTAAATTGATTTTAGCTTTTTTTCTTTTATTTCTAACATGGAATTTTTTGATTTTTGCTTCACCGTTTTTTTTACCTTCGGGTTCTGTCCAGGATATATCAGGTCTTTCTATGGTAAATGACAATAGTTTTTTAGATTCTGATATAGATTTACCTTGGAGTAGTGTTTATTCTGTTGGTGACCATTTATGTCATCAGAAGAGTAGTCGTTCTTTTTTTCTTAATGGGAACCAAATGCCTTTTTGTGCTAGATGTGTATCTATCTGGATGGGTTTATTGATCGGTGTAGGTTTTATGTTTTTTTATCGTATTGTTCTTGATGAAAAATTTGTTTTTATCTTGTTGGCAGGTTTTTTACCTATGGTTTTTGATGGATTCGGTCAACTTTTTGGTTTCTGGGAGAGTACTAACATGATTAGGGTTTTTACTGGTTTATTGGTGGGTATACTTTGCGGTATTTCGACAGGTGTTATCGTTGATGAAGCCTCCTCTTTTTTTGATAAAAGCGAAAAGTAAAATAACCAAGTTGTTATTTATAGGTCAAAAAAAGTAGTATGTGGTGGAATATAAAAATGAATTATAGAAGAAATATTTTGTTGGTGCTCTTAAGCGTTTTGTTGCTTTCTATGACCGCGAATTTAGTTGCTGCTCAGAACGAATTTGATTGGGAGACTAATCCTGCTGCACCGGGTATTTTTGCTGGTCTGGCAGGTTTTCTGTGTATGATACCTGTTATCTGGCTGGTAGTTGCAATTTTGATTGCTGTCTGGGTTTATAAAGATGCCGAGAAAAGAGATAGCAGTGGTGCTTTATGGCTTATAATTGTGATTGTTACAGGTATCATTGGATTAATTGTATGGTTAGTCGTTAGGCCTCCTATTGGCGGTGAAAAAAAGAAGAGTGAAGAAGACAAACCTGAAAGGCGTTGTCCTAGTTGCGGTCGTGTGATACCTGAAGACGCTAAGGTTTGTCCTTATTGCGGCAATAAATTTGAGCAATAAAAACAATTGTTTTATCTAAAAAAAGAGGTTTTATTTTCTTTTTTTCCCCTCTCTTTCTTTTTTATTTATAAAGAAAAATAAGAGTTGGATTTTTTAGTATTTCTATTTTTATTTTAGTTGATTCTGTTTTTTTTTATTGTTGTTGTTTTTTCTTGAATTCATCTTTGGAGATAAATAGTAATACTAGAGCAACTAAGGCAAGTAACGAAGAAGTAAATGCAAAACCAATTGTAAATAGTCCTAATATAGCGCATATCAACGTTAGTTCCCATTTTTTATTTTTGATGGATAATATTCCTCCTAGTATCGGAAATATTGATAATACAGCTGCGATCGTTCCACAAGTGACAAGAACGTTTTTTATTTGTTCTTCAGTGACTGTGGCAGGTAATTGTCCGAATTGTGACATGTCCATAAAAGCTATTGTGTTTTCTATGGTTAAAACTACGTACCCCCAGAATATCAGAGATGTTATTCCTCCTATTATTAAAAGTAGTCCTGCGATAAATGGTTTTGAATTTGTGGAAACTGGCTGTTTTTTTGTTTCATATAAATTTTTTTTGTTGTTTTGAGGGATATAAGTTGATGATGTTTTATCTTTATTTTTATGTTCTTTTTTTTCTAATTCATCTATATGTTCTCTTAAATCTTCTATGTTTTTTCTATAATCTTGATTTTTTTGTTTGTCGTTTTCCATATTTTTCAATCATTCCCTCCTCAATTATTTTTTCTTAACTATTTTTTTTTTTTGATTTCGGTTTTTTTTTCTTCGAGTATTTTTATTTTGATTTTTTTGAATATGTAGATGAATGCTATAAGTGAATATGGGAGTATTATCAGTGGTATATATTGCAGCATGTCTATTATTGGTTTAGATGATAAAATAGCTCTTGGCATATATATTAATAGGGAAATCATGAAATATTTAGGGAGTTGGAATTTTTTGATTCCATATCCTAACAGGAGTCCTGTTGTAGCATGTAGGATTAATATTCCAATTGATATGGTAAATGCATATCCTAGTAGATAGTAGTTGAGTTGTTCTACTTGTAGGCTGGTTATTATTGTGTAGTATGGTATATATATTGATCCGAATCCTGCTCCTAATGCTAGCCCGTAGATAGGTGTTCCTTTTTTTCCTTGGAAGCGTCTCATATTTAGTATAATTGTTTTAAACATTAATTCAAAGACTGGAAATATTAAGACTATTATAGCCCCTGCGTTTAGTGATATGTATTCGACTACGATAGATATTACTCCGATTACTATTCCGCCTATAAACATTAGAAAAATTGTTTTTTCTTTATAGATTCCTTCAAAGCCTTTGAGGGCTATGTATAATAGTATTAAAGCAGGTATTATTCCAAGAAACAGTAGTGTTTGTGGTAGGACGTTCATTTTTTATTCAACAATCTTTTTGATATATATCGGAATGTATTAAAACTAATTGTTTTTTAAAACTCGATTTTAATTTTTATTAATATTATTATACTGAGGATTATGGTGAGGAAAAAAGTTATAACCTGTATAATGATTTGAATCCAACAAAGGAAAAAAGATAGTTTATATAGTTTTTATTTGAGGAGGACTATGGTATATATGTTAAAAACACCTGCAATTGTATTAAATGTTAAGACTTATGAAGGAGCTATTGGAAATAAGACGTTAGAAATAGCAAAATTGATGGATAAGGTTTCTGAGGAAACTGGTGTTAGTATGGCTATTTCTGTTCAAGCAGCCGATATTAGGCTTTGTAAAGATGTGGGTATTCCTGTTTATAGTGAACATATCGATCCTATTGATCCAGGTAGTCATACTGGTTGGACTCTGGTTGAGTCGGTTAAGGATGCTGGTGCTGTAGGTACTCTTATTAATCATAGTGAACATCGTTTGAAGCTTGCTGATATTGATTTTTGTATAGAGAAGGCTAAGAATTTGTCTCTTGATCAGATTGTTTGTTCTAAT
>JAZKSQ010000098.1:0-6277 GCA_036625995.1 Thermoplasmatota archaeon
CCCGGATCCTGTAGTTACTAAAAATCATGTATATGTACCTACTGTTTTTGGATCTGTGAAATCTTATGGACTTGACGGTGATCTAAAATGGACTCATAATCTCAACCAGATATCTTTGATCGATTATATGGTAGATTATATTCTCGATCCTCAAAACAACTCAATGAGTGTTCTTTGGGAAGAACTTTCACAATATGAAAAAATTTTAGCTCCTCCCATAGTCTCCGATGGAATACTATACCTCAGTTGTACTAGAGATATAGCAAATTTATCTGGAAACATGCATTCTATCGGTGATTATAACGGTGAAAACATTGAGGGAACCCTGATTTCTAAACCAATCTCTGTCCCAGGAGATAAATGGTGGAACAGCTTTTATGTAAACGACTCAGGAGATATCGACTACAGCATCTTGGATGAAAACTATAATATTTTAAAAGAGGAAGTTACAGATAGTGAAAATATTTCTAACGTTGATAGCCGTACTATTAGACTTAAAGCAGAATTACAGAACACTGAAGAAGACCCTGATTGTTCTATCGATAATTGGACTTTGACATGGAAGTCTAATAATCCCCCGGTGATAAGAGAAAATACATTCCAGATATTAAAAAATGATGAATACGTTCTAGCCGATGAAACCTGGTTGACTACTCATACTCCTAAATGTAAAATTAAAGGTTATGATATGAAACCTGGTTTAAATGTCTCTTCTGCAGAATATAGGATTAGATACCTTTCTAAAAGTACTGAAGACAAAGAAATGTCAGATTGGTTCTCAGCTGATTGTTCTGGTCAAGATGGCAGTAAATCAAATGAAACGATAACTTTTGATATTTCAGGATCATCGATTGCTAACAAAGTAAAAAAGTTAATCTTTATAGATATAGCAATATCAGATACTTCTGGTAATAGAAACTCTGATAGGATAAGTGATTTCAGGATTGATGCTGTAGACCCTGAAGCTGAAATTTTAGATACATCCGAATATAAAAATGTGTATAGTTCACCTGTGTTTTTTAATGCATCTGGTGAAGATGAAAAAAGCGGTCTTAAAAGTATAGGTCTTTATTACAAACTTAGAAAGGGGGAGGAATGGACTGAATATTCAACTTACTATCAGACACCGTACAGTTGGACTTGGAGTAGTTCTACCAGCGGTGTTTATGATTTCTGTGCAATAGCTAAAGATAATGCATCCAACATGGAAGGAAAACAAAGAGAGATTTCCTTTACATATGATGAAAACAAACCTTATATTCAAGAAGGATACAGGAATAAATATCAGGTTAATATTCCACCTATGATAAATGTTACTTTCAAAGATGACTACGAGCTACAAAAAATAGAATATAGATTAAATACTAAAGCTAGATCAAATTGGACACTTCTAAAAGATGAGATCAACAGCGGAACATATGAGGCGTCGATACAGATAGATAACCAAACTTGGAATAATTTCGACGAATCAGAAAGCTACTATGTATATTTTAATATCACTGATTCAGTTGGAAATAACTATTTGATGGAAGATAATATAATCGAGATTGTAAAAGATTTAACTGTCAATAGAGTATCGTTAGATTTTCCAGACTTTGATTCATTCCGTTTGGACGATAAATATGATGTACAGGCGAACGTGGATGATGAGGATATAAAGGAGATACATCTCTATTATAGATACTCGGAAAACGAGGAAAACTGGAGTGAATGGAAGAGATATGGACAACCTCAAACTGAAAACTTCAAATGGGTTTTTGAGCCTAAAGAAGGTGATGGTTTCTACGAATTCAAAACTAAAGCTTGGGATTCAGCTGGAAATGTAGCTGGATCAGATGTTGAACGTAAAAAAATCGAGTCGTTTCCACTATTGCTGGTAGTCGCTGCTATTATAATATCTGCAGTAGTTTTAGTAGCAGTTTTTATATTCGTAGTTAGAAGAAAGGATTTATTTTCTAAATAAAAAAATAATCGGATGATCTTATTCATTTACTTTTTTTTATTTTCTTTATCTTTTTCTTTATCTATTTTTTTTTCGTATGTTTTAAAGATTTTTTTTCTTAAAACTTCGATATTAATGTTTTTTTCACAGGAGATTTTTAGGTTAGAACTATTAGTTTCCTCTATGTCGCATTTGTTTTCAACTACAATAAAATATGATTTGGAAAACATTTTTTTCATGTTTTCAAAGAGATTTTTTTGTTGTTGAAGGGAATATCCGCAGGTAGTTGAAGGGTCGAAGATAAATATTGTTATTTCAGCAAGATGAGTTAAAGCGGCGATTGCTTGCTGTTCGATTTTATTTCTTTCTTCTATAGCGCGATCTAGTAGACCGGGGGTGTCTATAACCTGGAATACTGTTTTTTTGTATTTTTCTTCTTTTTTAATGTGGCCTACGTGTATTTCTTTGGTGGTGAAAGGATATTTCGCGATTTTTGGTTTGGCAGAGGTTAAAGCTCTTAGAAGGCATGATTTACCTACGTTAGGGTATCCAGCTATTACAATGGTAGGTATATCTCTTATGTCGGGTGTTTTTCTCATCATCGCGGAGGTTTCTCTTAGAAGGTTTAATTCATCTTTGATTTGTTTTATTATGCTGGAAAAACGCCCGTAGATTTCTTTTTGTTTTTTTTCTAAAAAATCTTCTTCTTCATATTTTTTTAGTGTTTTTTTGTTTGTCAGATAAATTTTTTTACATTTTTTTCTAGCCCAGTCTATGGCGCCTAATGATTTTTTTAGCTTATCTGTCCCTATTTTGATGTTAATGATTTCTTGATAAAAGTATGGCAATTGGTTTAAAGATGGAAATTTTTTTACATATTTTTCCAGTTCGTTTATTAGACTATTAGCAAATGAGTCGGTTCTAGCAATTATTGTTTTTTTTCTACGGTATGAAGGATCTCTGTCATGAACTGTTTTTTTATTTGCTTTTTTGAAACATTTATCTAGTATCTCGTCGGGTTTTAGAATATAGGGTATTTTTTCAAACATAAAAAATCAATATCTCAAATTTTTTTTTAGTTTTTTTCTCGCAGAAAACTGTATAGAGGGTTATATAACTTTAGTCTAATGGTTTTTAATATATTTTTAGAAGGATTTTTAATTTTTATTTTTTTAAAAAAAATTAGTAAAGGTTTTATCATTAAGTTTTGTATATAGGTAAATTATAAGGAGGTTAGGTTTTTTCTTTGAAACCTTATTTGATTCGGACTTTAAAAGAACTTGCTCTCTTAGGAGCTATTAGAGATACCATAGAGATTTCTTCTTTGGAATTATCCTCTGTGATTAGTTCAAGCCAGCAGACTGCTTCTAGATATCTAATGCAGTTAGATGATGAAGGAATGATTGTAAGGGATAGAGGCATTAAAAAACAGTTGATAAGGATTACTGAGAAAGGATCAAAGTATCTTAATGAAGAATATTTGGATTATAAAAAAATATTTGAGTTAAGTGAAAAACTTAGTTTTGTTGGTGAAATTGTTTCAGGTTATGGCGAAGGAAGATATTATACTGAACAAGAAGGTTATTTAAAACAGTTTAGAAAAAAAATCGGTTTTACCCCTCATCCTGGAACTTTAAACATTAAGATAAAAAACGTGGAAAAAAATAAACTTCGTTTGTTAAAAAATTATGAAGGAATCACTATTGATTCTTTTAAAAATGATGAAAGAACTTTCGGTAGCGTTAGATGTTTTAAAGCAGAGATAAATGGTGCTAAAGGAGCTGTTGTACTTCCTAGCAGAAGTCATTATTCTGATATTCTTGAATTTATTTCCTCTTTTTGTCTTAGAAAAACATTAGATCTTAAAGACGGAGATAGAGTTCAAGTAATAATATATTATCGGTGGGGCTAAAATGCGAGCTCTCGTAGAAATTTTTTAGTCGATAGAAAAAGATTTTTTTAAACCAAATTTTTTTTAAACATTTAGTATGTATGTTATAGAAAATATTCCATTGAAAAAAGAATTGATTTGAGTGGTGTAGATATCTATGTCTGAGTGTAAAGCAGAGGAGAATAAAGAATTTTGTAATTGTACTTATAGCTGTAGTAGGAAAGGAGTATGCTGTGAATGTCTTCGTTATCATTGGAAAAGTGGAGAAGTACCTGCCTGTTTTTTCCCTGATGACGTGGAGAAAACTTATAATCGTTCGATAGAAAAATTTATTGAAACATATCAAAAAAGAGGTAAATGGTGGTAAAAAAAATTATAAACGGATAAAGTTCTTTTTATACGGTTTAAAGTTCATTTTTATTCATATGTTTTTTAATCAGGGATTTGATGGTACCTGATGTACCAACTGTTTCTATACTGACTTTTCTTAAACCAATTTTTTTTATGCTTTTAAGTATATTTATTGTTTCATTTTTGTATAAATGTGAACATCTGACTATTCCTTTCTCCCCGTTGAATCTGGTTAAATAAATCCCTGTTTTTTTCCAATCTTTTCCAAAAAGTTCTCTAGATTTTTTTTGTAATTTTCTAATCATTTTTTTTCTACTGAATTTATTGTTATCTTTGACTGTTTTTATTTCAAAACCTATGTATCTCTGTCGAAATTTTTTTTTGTTTGAAATAGGATATCACCAAAAGATTCTTTTTTTTTTAAAAAATAAAAAAATTGTTCATGTTATATTTTTTTGTAAAAAAATTACGGGAAATTTTGTTTTTTTATCTATTCTGATTCTATACGTGGTGCAAGTAGATAAACTACATGTCCTTTTTTATCTGCAATGTCAAATTCTACTCTTATAGGGTTATCGTTTCCTAGCATTATAGTTACAGGACTGTCTGAGTCTATAGGTTTAATCATGTTACTGAAGTAGTCGATGGAGAAAAGACTTTTGGATTTTTCTTTTGTTTCTAATTCTTCTAAGAGATCTTTTGAAAGTTTAAGGTTTACAGTATCTGTATCTCCAGAAGCGGATAGTTGGAAAAAATCTTTTTCTACGTTTAAAGCAAGATGATCCGATACTGCTTCCGATGCTTTTACGCCTTTGTCTAATTCTGATGCTTTTATAACAATTTTAGAAGGTAGATCAAGATCAGGCATTTTAGGATCAGGCATTCCTTCGGTATCTATTAAACCCATTTTTCTTACTAAATTACCGATTTTTATTTCAAGAATGTTTGATTTTTTGTCATATTTTAATGAAATCATGTCTCCCTTACTTGAAAGTCGCATGATTCCACTAAGTTTATCTATATCTATGCCGATCTCCATTTTTTCTGCTTCATATTCTTCAAAGGCATCTTTTTCTACTTTTAAGTCTATCATTGCTACATGTGCAGGATCTACAGCTCTTAAATTTAAAGCATCTGGGGTAATACTGAATTTCGCTTCGTTAACAAGTGGAGAAGCTACGTCAATTATTCCCTTCAATACCTCTGATTTAACCTTAGCGTTAAACATATTTTTTAATTATACCTCCCCGTTTTTAATTCACTAATTTTCTCTTCAGTTAAGAATACCTTACCATTTTTTAAGGGGTTAAACTCCTCGTTTTTTTTAACATTCAAAACATTGAATAGTGTTTTTTATTTATAACAATGACGGTTTAAAAAAAATAATTTAAAATAATCTATTTTTTTTTTCAGTCTTCTCTCCAACGGTGTCCACATTTTGTGCATGTATAAAACCTGCTTTCTGGTTCGTCGCTTGCACGCATTTGCCTTAGTTCCCAATAAGCCTCATTATGTCCACATTTTGGACAGGTTACACCTTTGGTTTTCGGTCTACCGTCGTTGTCATTTTTTGAATCTATCACTGTTACTTCTTTTTTATTTCTTTTAGTTACTACTAGGTTACTTCCCTTCTTTTTTGTCGAATATCCACATTTTTTACATACAAGTTTATCGTCTTTTGGATACATTAATGATTTACATTTAGGGCAGAACATTTTTGTTTATTTAAACCTCCTGTTTTTGCTCACTTATTATCTTAGAATGATCAAATGCTAATTTGGGAAGATTATTGATTTTAAAAAACTTTGCTTCAGCTGCATCATCACCGCCTGATACTTTTCCTTCCAATATTCTAAGTTGATATACAATAGAGATTGTATGTCCACGCGGGTCTCTATTGGGATCGGAATAAACTCCTAATAGTTTTAATATTTTTGTTTTTAGATTTGTTTCTTCATAAATCTCTCTTTTAACTGCATCCTCTGTTTTTTCCCCATATTCTACAAATCCTCCTGGTAGAGCCCATTGGTTTTGAAAAGGTGGGTTTTTTCGTTTAATTAATAAAATTTTGTTGTTTTTTAAAATAATCCCGT
>JAZKSQ010000099.1:0-6240 GCA_036625995.1 Thermoplasmatota archaeon
TTTCATCGCATTTATCCTCCTCATATTCTATTATCTTATTAACCATAGCTCTGAGTTCAAAACGATTTCTGCAAGGTAAACGTCCTAAGTATACATCTGGATACAAATCCATTTCCTCAATAAATGATTTATTCCAGACAGAAAAACGTCCATCATTGTTAGAATCCCAGCTGCTAAAATTTGCTTGACCATCAAAGACATCGGCATAATACAAGTCGCTTATAAATGATTTTTCCGGATATTCTTGTTCACTATAAGGCACAACATGACTATATCTCACAGGTAAATCCCATTCGAAAGTCTGACCTTCTATTCCCCCTACGAGCAACACATATTTTATACCCCAATTCAAAATTGATTCTTTGATATAATATTTAATTTTCTCTTGGATATCTCGTCCTTTCCAATAAGTTCTTTCTTTAATTTCATCCACCGTGGCAATCTTTGTTGATATACCCAAACTTTCTTTATGTTCAACAAACGGATCTAACAAATTCTCAAACTCTGAAGGACTGATAATTAAAAGGTCATATACTTTTTGATTTACAACTGGTTGTTTTGGAGTCTTATATTTAATGTTTATCGAGATGTTTTGTATATATTCAATTTTGTTCTTCGATTGATGATAAACTACGGGATAAACACGCAGGATTAGAAAGGTAGTGTGTTCACCTTGGTTAAGACCTCCTGCTATCTTATGGGAAATCCAATCAGAAGGATAAGATTCATCTACATTGTCAAAATTTATAGGTTTGTTATATAGTAAAGCATCATTTCTAGCTTTTCCGAAAGAGAATTTTCCAGGAATATCTTCTTCAGTAGATTTTCCTTTTATGTAATTGATTTCTTCTATTTTAGTTGAAAATGGAAAATTAAACACTTTTATCTTGACTGGTAAAACAGGTCTTCCAGGGTTTTTTTCGAATAAAACCATAGAATTATGATTAGTTTCTGAAACCCTTACAATATAATAATCTTCATGCGGAACAACTTCAGGTTTTGAAAAATTCAGATGTATTTCTTTTTCTTTAATATCGGAATATTCGTAGTTATCGTTATTTATTTCAGCGTTTCTTTCTCCTTCATTTCCAATGGCAGCAAAGCAACTAGAAGATAAAAATAATATCAATATAACAATAGTCGTAATTTTTTTTGTTGATCTCATTGTTTTAGACTCCATATACACTTTTATGCAAAACAATTTTATATTGCTTTCTATTATAAATATGTTTGTTTAAACTTCTAGAAAGGATTCAAAATATAAAAAACTTTATTCTATCACCATAAAAAATCTGAAGGAATATAAAGAAATGGAAAAAAACACTAAAAAAATAGTTATAACACTATTTATTTCAACTTTAATCCTATTTTCTTCAAATAATGCAGTAATTTCCCTAGAAGAAAAAACAACGAGTAAAAACCAAGAAGAGTTACTAGTTTTAGTAACTGGTTTTGGACCTTTCGGTAATCATTCCATTAATCCTTCACAAATTATCGCTGAGCAATTAAATGGCACAAAAATTCGTAATACCACAATTTATGGGTTAACCTTACCAGTAGATTTCGAAAAAACTTTGAATGTCACAAAAAAAGTCATTCAAAATTTATCCCCAGAAATAATAATCTCTTTAGGGCTGGCAGCAGGATATAAAAAAATCCATATTGAAAAAATCGGTCTCAACTTAAAAAGAATTGAAAATAAAAAAGGTAATATAATTTTTAGAAAAATATCTCCAAAAGATCCATTAATTAGATTATCAACAATTCCTACTTTTAAAATCGCGAAAAATCTCAGAGAAAAAAATATCCCAGCAAGACAAGGATTCTATGCAGGGATATACGTATGTAATACACAACTCTACGGTATTTTAAACTATATCCAAAAAAACAATTTGAATATACAATATGGGTTTATACATTTACCTCAATGCCAAAAACAAGACCCAAATGGCTTACCTTTAGAACTTCTTTGTGAGACAGTTAATATAACCATAAATACAACCATTGAAAATAGATTAAATTAAAAACTACCCTAAAAAAATAATGATAAGAAAAAAATTTAAAAAAAGATAGATGTAGATAGATAGTAAGAAGCCAGGATTTTAGATTTAAAGTGGTGTAATCTATGAAAATTCCTAAAAAAAGAAAAATAAAACATAAATTAAAAAATGCAAAAGGTATATGGTTTCATATAGCTGGTATAGCCTGTTTAATATGGTTTTTAATCAGAGTAATTCCAAAGCCAACTCGATCCCAATATCCTTGCCAACAAGTAGCTATACCTGTTGCTCTTGGATACATAGCTTTTTGGAGCATACTTTTCCAAGGAACAATCTTTTGGATTAAAAAAGCCAAAAGAAAAACAACTAAAATAGCACCAGCCTTAATGATGATTTTTGTACTACTTTTTAGTATAACGGGTATATCATTTGCAGAAAATTTTCAAGATATTGAAAAATCTAATACCGAATGGACTCCAAACCCTAAAGAACCAATAGGATCTCCTGCAGGCTATAAACCAGGTAGAGTAGTGTGGACATGGAATCCAAATGCCACAGAGAAAAATCTAGATGGTTTCTGGTGGAAAGAACGTAACAATGACCAGATGGTAATAGAAAAAATGTTTTCACAAGGCTTACAAAAACTAACAGATACAGAAAGCGATCAACAGGCATGGAATAAACTTTTTAAGTACTTTAATAAACAAAAAAATAAAGGAGATATCGGATACCAAAAAGGGGAAAAAATCGCTGTTAAATTAAACCTAAATAACTGTTGGAATTTGTTTGGAATAAAAGACAGCTATGTAAAAAAAGATAATGAAAGAGATGCAAGTCCACAAGTAACCAAAGCTTTATTAAAACAACTCATCACCAAAGCAGGTGTTCCTCAAGATAAAATTACTCTATTTGATGCGACAAGAAAAATGGCGAATTGGTTTTATGATATAGTATATCCTAACTTCCCTAAAGTCAACTATGTAGATGAAGCAGGAGATGCACCGGGTAGGAAAAAAGTCATACCGAGCTCGGAAAAAATATGTTTTGTAGATGGTACAGAGATAACTTTACCTGAATGTGTTACAGAAGCTGATTATCTAATAAATATGCCTTTGCTAAAAAAACATCCTATTAACAATGGAGCAACTTTATCGGGAAAAAACTTTTTTGGAACATTTATTGAGCCGGTACAACAAATACATCCTTACCATAAATCCGGTTTGATTATGGGAAATGCAGCTCCTCAGACAGATCTACTAGCACACGAACTTATAGGGAAAAAAACACTTCTTTACATAGGAGACGGTCTTTATGGGACTTTAGAAGATCATAAAACTATCAAAAAATTCCAGATGTATCCTTTTAATAACGATTGGAGTAACAGTTTATTTTTCTCCCAAGATCCCGTAGCGATTGATTCAGTCATGTATGACTTTCTTTATGCAGAAGGCCCTCAACCAATAGAAGGAGCACAGAATTATATGCATCAAGCTGCAGAACCCCCAAATAACACCTATGATCCAGAAAAAGATGGATCCATGATCTCAAAAAGTCTTGGGGTACATGAACATTTTGATGGAAACAAAGATATATTTTCAAAAGAAAGATATTCTGGATCAGAAAAAAATGGTATAGATTATATCCCCCTTGGTTCTGAATATTCTAATCCTGATGTAATAATAAAAAAACCTGCCGAAAAAAGATTGTATATTAACAACGAAAAAAAGATGATAAATCTCATATTGAAGGAAATATATGAAATCCCTACCACAATTATTATTGGAAATATTACCGTTGAAGCCGAAACAAATGGATTTGAAGAGGATATAGAAAAAATTAGTTTCTATTTAGATGGAGAACTTAAACAAGAGGACAATGAAAAACCATTTGAATGGAATTGGAATGAAAAATCATTATTTAAACATAATATAACTGTTAAAGCACATTTTAAGAACGAAATTTCTAAAAAATCTGAAATGACTGTATGGAGATTACTCTAAAATAAATGAGAAATCCTGAAATCTGCTATCCCAGCTGGAGTAAGCGCACGAGGTATTTCGCCGATTTCCGAGACGGATTTCTTAATTGTAAATGTTTGTTCGATGCAAGCATCGGGATATTAGACCCATCAAGGAATATAAAACCGTTTAACTTAATTCAAGAGTTTTCATAATATTTTAAAAAGAACCAGTTAACTGATTTATTGGGATTTGACAAGAAAATTTTATAGACAAGATTAACCTAAATTGTAAAAATCTGTTGAAACAGAGACTAAAAAAAATCTATTAAAAAAATTTCCTCTTTTTTTAGAAAATTCTTTTTTTTTTGGTAAGAATCGTAGAGAGGGTGGATAACAGATGTACAACAACGGCTTTTAAACAGTTTAAACAAAGCTGTTTTGTGAGGTTGGTGAAAAAAAATATGATGATTGTTGGTCAAATATCAAGTAAAAAAGAAGCCGTTGTAATTAAAGGCATTGTAAAAAGATCAATTATTGGAAAAAGGGCTAGATCACTTGGTGAAAAATCTAAAGATTGAATAAAAAAACAGAAAAAATTCTAAGGATGAAAAGAAAAAATGAAAGATAGAACCGATAAAAAAATTGTTGATACAAGTGATTTAATTGCAGTTAGTGGATTTTTACTTGTTTTGACAATTATTGCTCTATGGTGCTTAGATATTTCTGTTTCGGCATTATTAAATGGAGGTTATTTAACAAACGGCTTTCTTTTTTCAAACCCTTATCAACTGTATCATGTAGCATTATACATAGTTATACTTGTTGCTTTCTCAAACTTTTTGATAATTTTACACATACTTATAAAAAACATCAAAGAAAAAAACAAACTTTCAAAGTAGTAAATAGCATATATTTTTTAGATATATTTTTCTCTGGAAATGGAATAGTTTTTTAATCCCTCATTGATTTACCTCCACTTGGTGAAACATTAAATATGGTAAAGATAAATATAACAATCGAAGGAGAAGATCTAGAAGAAATTTCTTCAGAATTGATAAAGGTAGCTGGAAGTGTATTAAAATCAAATAAAAAGTTGATAAGAGAAATACTCGAAATTTTCGGTGAAGAAGCCATCAACGTTCTAATGGAAGAAGATATGCTAGATAAAGGTGGGGAACTATATACAGAAATAATGCATTCGATAAACTGGCAACTTAAAGACAAAAAATAAAAAAAATCTTTTTTTCCCTAATTTTATATTTTCCTTGAAAAAAATTTAAAAAAAAACGTAATATAAATAGTGATAAAATAAAATGGTATACAAAGAGGAAGAAACTCTTACAAAATGCTGTAGAGATATTGCAAAAACAAAAAACATCGTTGCGTTAACAGGTGCAGGTATCTCAACAGAAAGTGGGATACCGCCCTTTAGAGGAAAAAAAGGTCTATGGGAAAAATATGATCCAATAGAATATGGACATATATCTTCATTTAAAAAGAATCCTAAAAAAAGCTGGAAAATGCTCCGAGAAATGATAACTACAATCGAGCAAGCAAAACCAAATGCTGCACATAAAAGCCTAGCTGAATTGGAAAAAATAGGAAAAATAAAAAAGGTAATAACTCAAAATGTAGACGGTCTTCATGATGATGCTGGAAACAAAAAAGTTATAGAATTCCATGGCACGTACAAGCGTTACATCTGCTTAAAATGTGGAAAAAAATACAATAAAAAAAAGGTTGATTCCACTGAAAAAATCCCAAAATGTTCATGCGGTATGACACTAAAACCAGACATGACTTTTTTTGGAGAAAATATCCCAGAAGAAAAAATAATAGAATCAAGAAAAGCCAGCGAGAAAAGTCAGATAATGCTTATTATAGGGACATCCGCTCAGGTTTATCCAGCAGCTAATCTACCGATAACTGCAAAGAAAACCGGGTCAAAGATAATCGAAATAAATCCAAAAAAAACTATTTTATCCAGTTATGCCGATTACACTTTCCGAAGTAGAAGCACAACAGTACTCCCTAGAATAATGAAAAAAACAAAAAATTTAATTTAATTATAAAAAAAAGAATGGTTTTTTTAAATAAAAACAGAGCATAGAGTGAAATTGAAAATGATTGATAAAAGATTAGAAAAAATAGCCTCAATTCTTATAGAACATTCTCTTAATCTAGAAAAAAACGATATTTTCATAATTAACGGACCGGTAAAATCACTTCCATTAATCAAGGAAGTCTATCGACAAGCAATAGAAAAAGGAGCTCACCCAC
>JAZKSQ010000100.1:0-6213 GCA_036625995.1 Thermoplasmatota archaeon
TGATGTATTCCTATGTGACTGTTTATTATGAATTCTTCTCTGGCTAAACCTACACCGTCGTTCGGGATTTGTCCTTGTTGGAATGCTTTTTCTGGTGTTCCAACGTTCATTAATATTTGTGTTTTAGTGTCTGGTATTTCTTTCAAATGGGTTTTATCTACTCTGAATTTAAGCGCTCCGTCGTAAATTCTTCCCATACCTTCACTGCAATCTACGGTGACCTCAGATCCATCTTTTATTTTTTCTGTTCCGTTTTCTGTCCCTATTACACAAGGTATTCCTAGTTCTCTACTTATTATAGCAGCATGACATGTTCTTCCTCCGCTGTTGGTAACGATGGCTCCTGCTATTTTCATAATAGGCTCCCAGTCTGGATCGGTCATATCGGTTACAAGTACTTGTCCTTCCTGAAATTGATCTATGTTTTCTGCGCTTTCTATCACGTTGACTTTTCCTTTTCCTATTTTGCTGCCTACTGCTTCTCCTTCTGCTATGATGTCGCTTTTTTCTTCAAGTACATATGTTTCCAGAGTTGCCGCATCTTTTTGACTGTGAACTGTCTCAGGGCGGGCTTGAACGATGAATAATTCTCCTGTTTTTCCGTCTTTTGCCCATTCTATATCCATAGGTTTTTCATAGTGTTCTTCTATGGCTACTGCCCATTTTGCTAGTTTAAGTATTTCATCGTCATTGACTACGAATTTATCTCTATCTTCTTGATCTACAGGCACGTTTTTTGTTCCTTTTTCAGAGTAAATCATCCTTTTTTCTTTGCTACCTAGTTTTTTTTCAACTACTGGCCTGTATCCTTTTTTTAAGGTGGGTTTGAAAACATAGAATTGATCTGGGTTTACTGATCCTTGTACTACGTTTTCTCCAAGACCCCATGCTCCTGTTATAAATACTGCATCTTCAAAACCACTTTCTGTATCGATGGAAAACATTACTCCGCTGCTAGCAAGATCTGATCTCACCATTTTTTGTACCCCTACGGATAGATATACATCGAAATGATCGAATCCTTTATCTTCTCTGTAGGATATTGCTCGGTTGGTAAATAAGGATGCAAAGCATTCCCTTACTTTTTCTAATAGTTCTTCTTCACCAGTTACGTTTAGATATGTCTCTTGTTGCCCTGCAAAACTTGCATCTGGTAGATCTTCTGCGGTAGCACTACTTCTTACAGCTACATCAACGTTTTCACCGTATCTTTCTTCCATTCCTTGGTAATGTTTACGTATATCTTCTTCAAGATCTTTTGGTAAAGGAGTATCTTTTATAAGATCTCTTACTTTTTGCCCTCTTTCTTTTAGATTATTAACATCATTTGTATCAAGGTCTGATAGTATTTCCTTTATTTTTTTATCGACACCTGCTTCTTCCAGTGTGTATTTATAAGCATATGCTGTAACTGCAAAACCAGAGGGGACGTTTACACCTTTTTCTTTA
The DNA here is from genome assembly GCA_036625995.1 of Thermoplasmatota archaeon. GTDB lineage: Archaea > Thermoplasmatota > E2 > DHVEG-1 > DHVEG-1 > JAZKSG01. The sequence goes on from JAZKSQ010000100.1 coordinate 1,450, forward strand.
AGGGCACTTATCATTTCGCCGAGTGACGCATTTTTTCCTCCTACGGATGGTACATCATTCATTCCTAGGTCTTCGAACCAAATATTGAGCTCTTCTTTCATCTTGAATTCACTCCTTGATTTGATGGATGGTAAAAGAAACTTGTTTATAAATTCTTCCGTCATAAAAAAAAATAGATTTTTTTTATTCTACAAATACGGCCGCTGCTAACACGGTATGCCAAAACTTAGGTTTTATATTTTTTCCAGTTTGAGATACACTCTTTGTCACTATTTCATCTTTTTCTAAATCTTTTTCTTGTAGGGTGTTTAGCATAGTCGTAGCTATTTTTCTGGCTTTTTTTTCAATCTTATCTTTTGATTCATCTATACTTCTATATTCTGCTATGTATCCATGTTTTTCTTTGTTTGACGGCTTGGCTATTCCTATGGATGCACCTATTGTTTGTTCAACTTCTTTTGTTTTGTTCATTGAAAGTACTACGTAGGTTATCTGGCCTGGTTTAATTTTATTTATTCCAATTTTTCTTTCTATTTGTTTACATTCCGGCGGAATTATACTTGATACTTTAACTAGATTACATTTTTCTATCCCTGCGTCACGTAAAGCTAGTTCAAATGATTGCAGTTCGTATCTATGTGTTCCTTTTCCTGTGGTTAGGAAAAATTTTTTTGGTATAAACCCCATATTTTTTTCACATACAACTTTTTTAAAAAATAGTTTTTTTTATTGTTCTTTTTCTGATTCTAAGTCTTGTTGTTTTTTTAATAGATCACGCATTTGTTTTTGTACGTCGACTTGTTCTTTCTGAAATGACACTTGTTCTTGTTGATATGGCGAAATATCGCTTTTTTGAACCAACCTTTGCACCAGTTTATTTATTTCTTTGTATGGATGTACTCCGTGCAGTTCATAGTAGCTTCGCGATCGAGGTGTAGAGACCTCTTTCCCCCCTCCAAATAAACCAAATAAACCGACTTTTTTCTTTCCTGCGCCTATTCCCCCTGCGGCAAATGAACTATCACTTCCTAAACCAAAACCTGAATCGCTTATAGGGGTAATGGTTCCAAATCCAAATATTTGACCTAATACCCCTTGTTTTGAATTTATGTCTGACACTTTGCTATATCTAAGAGCTCTTTCTTCTTTTGCAGTTACTCCTCCTCTGAATATTATTCTTAGATTTGTTATTATGTATTGATGTGAACGTCTAAACCATTCAACCATCAGAAAACCCATTAGTGATATTCCTATAGTATAGAAAGGTAAAAACAAACCAGCTATATCCTGCCATCCTTGCCATAATATTAAAACTATCCCTACGATAAATATCGCAAGGTTCATAAAGAAAATGCTCCACCTGATGGTTAAAAGAGAAACTACAACTCCAGCTATTAAAATCACTATACCCCATAACAACATTGGAAACCATGAATTAGAATTTAAAAGGTTGCTATACTCGGAGAAATTAATTAGCCAGCCCACCACTACACCCCATACCAATAGAAAAAGTGGTATAGATTGATAGTTCATAAATGAAAGCGGATGTGGCGACAAAATTTTTTTAAGTTTTTCATTTTCTAAAAACTCATCTTCCTCCATAACTTAAATCATCCACCATTTATCCATCAAACGATAAACAAATTTTTTTTATTTCCTCAAAGCATTGATGTCGATTTTGGTTTTAAAGTTATTGGTTCTTTTTAAGAAGAAAGATTGTTACAAAAAAAGTAGAAAGAACCATTACTAATAAAGATATACTATTGGTAAGATCTGAATAATTTTTGAGAATAAAATAGAAAATCACCCGGCTTATAATATAAGAGATAAAAATAGTTAGGAAGGAAAAAGCCTTAAAAAAACTGGGCATTTGATCAGTTGCTTCTATTAAAAACAATATTATGATAGCTATTATTGAAGAAGTTATAGAAATAATTGATATCCATCCAAAAACAGACAAAATTTTAACATACCAGTTATTTCCCATGAAAAAAGAAATATAAAAAAGAAGATAAAATATGAAAAAAATAGATAGAAAATAAAGTGGTTTTTCTTTTATATGCTGCCAAATGTTTTTCAAATCAAAAAATATATCTACTTTTTGTTTTCTTTTATGTCCAAGATAACTAGGTCTTATACCCATACCTAAAAAAATTAAAAGTAATGTAAAACCTAGATGAGCAGGGTTAAAAAGATCGAGGTTAAACAAAAAACCAAAAAAACTCTTAGAAAAAATATAAAGATTCTGACCGAATTTAATCAATTGTTGAGAAAAAGTATAATTATATTTTTCTAAACCTGAAAAAAAAGCAATTTCCATACCGATATCTGTTAAAAAGAAAAGACATATCAATAAAAGAAAAGCAGGAATAAAAAATGGACCTATAAAAAGAAAACCATTAGATAGCCATTCGAAAACACCTTTTTTTTGTTTTTTAGGTTCAACTTTACCATAATGCACATCGATATAAAAACTTGATATACCGCTTTTTGTAACGGTATATCCTAAAGCATGACATATAGTTTGAAAAAATATACCTAAAAAATTTGTGAATTTACATAATCTATCATGTTTTTTGTTGACTCTCGATAAAAAATATTTCTGAGTCTCTATAAATACTAATTGAAGAAACCAGAATAGCAAAACCCCAAATATAGAAGCAAGGGCACCAAAAATCAATATGTTAAAGTAAATTTCATCCATGTCTTCACAAAAAAAGCAATTGTATATTTTTTATTTAAAGCCTTATAATTTTTAAACTATTTCAACTTTTATTTTTTCTCCGTTACCGTTATAAGCCATCCATGAGTCATAGTTGAAAGGATTGGCAACTATAATATGTATTCTACCGCTTTTTTGAAATAAATGAAGGTCTGCATCAGATGGATGATAGGAAGGTGAAGGATGGCTGTGTACTGTACCTATTATCGAAAAATCTATGGGTTTCATATGCATTTTGAAAATCGCATGAGTACTTCCTGAAACTGTTCCTGGCAACATCACGATTTCGTAGATAAGGGTTTTATCAAAAGAAGATACCCGTAAAAGACCTCCAAACTCATTTGGATAAACATCCTTAGAACTTTCCAGGATTAAATCTAGGCATCGCTTAGTGATTCTCCAAGGCTTTTTAGGAGAACCCAAAGATTTTTTCCGTTTTTTCTTTTTTTTAAAAAAAAAACATCTATTTTTTTACAACAACTGTATTTTAGATAAAGTTTTTTGTTTATCTGACAAGTTTTAACCTTACCATCTGGTAAAATGTTTCCCCGAATCTTACAAATCTAGCTTTCTTATTAGATCCAGTAACAATAATTTCATTTTCTGGTGTTACAGTCTCGGTGTAATGACCATCTATAACTAGCTTAGTATCATCTTTAGTGCTCGGTAAAACTTTAATTTCAACTTTTTTATAATGAGGAACAATCCAAGGACGAGCAGAAAGTTTAAAAGGAGCTATAGGCGCGATTATCATAGCTTTGACTTTTGGATCAACTAATGGTCCTCCCACACTTAAAGAATAGCTAGTAGAACCAGTTGGAGTAGAAACAATTATTCCATCTGCACCTATCTTATCTATTAATTCATCTTCAATAAAAACTTTAAGATACATTATTTTCGCAACTTTTGAGGACTGGACAGTCACTTCATTTGCTGCATCCGGTAGTCTTTTTCCATCTAACATTATCTTAAGCTTATCTCTTTCTTCAACGTTATAATCCCCTTCCATCAATTGTTTTATTGCACTTCTAGCATATTTTGATTCAACCTCAGCTAGAAAACCCATTCCCCCGGAATTTATCGCGAATATAGGTTTTTCGACATATCTTAATGTTCTAAGTATGGTTCCATCTCCACCTATGGTTATCACTATATCTGACTTTTCATTTATTTCCTTAAAAGAATAACCTTTGGTCTCGATCTCATCAGCTATCCTTTTTTCTAAAAATACCTCTCCATTTTCGTTAATTAGCTTGAATACATCCTTAGCCAGAGATATTGATTTAGTTACTTTGGGTTTACAGACAAGACCCCATTTCATTTCAAATAATCACCAAAAAAACGATTTTTTTTAAAATCACTTTTCTTTTGCAACTTTCATTAAAGGTTTTAATTTTACTAATAAGGTAGGATGTTTTTTTACCAGTGCTTTAACTAAACTAAATGTGCTTAGTTCCTCAAACTTATAATCCTTTAGTGAATCTGCTAGCATATTGAATGTTTTATCTTCCATATCTAGCATTATTTCTTTTACCATATAGTTTCTTTTAAGTTTCTTTCCTATTGCTTTTCTCCAACGTTTTTCATATTCCATTAAAAATTCTTTTGAAAAATTTTTTTGTTTTACTGCCTTACCTATAATTTCTCCTGCTATTTTACCGACTTCAAGGCAATGTGTGAGACCGCCGCCTGTTATAGGATCTACCTGTCTTGCTGCATCACCGACAAGAAGTATATTATCTTTTACAGATTCTATTGGTTTTGAAACCGGTACTGCTCCTGCGAGAAAACGGATAGGTTGGGCGTTTTTGAATTTTTTATCTTTGGAGATGAAATCATCTAGTAAATTTTTTGCCATCCCCGATTCTGAAAGGCTTCCAAGAATACCTATTCCTACATTTGCTATCCCATTTCCTTTTGGAAATATCCAGACGTATCCGCCAGGCGCAGTTTCTTCTCCAAGATAGAATTCACAGTACTCGTCAAGATCCTGCGTATTTGTGAAAGTATATTGACAGCATGTCTCTAGATCAGCTGGTTTT
>JAZKSQ010000001.1:0-28431 GCA_036625995.1 Thermoplasmatota archaeon
GAATGCTTTAGAAAACTCAATTATAACTTCAAAAGAACATATATCAGAAAATGTTAATAAACATCTAAAAAAAGTTTTATTAAACCAATAACCCGAATTTTTTGGCTAGAAAGATTCTTTTTCATGGTTTCAAAATATTTAGATAAAAAAAATTTGTTAGTAGTTTTTAATGAAGATTATTAAATCTTATTAAGTAAGGCTTATTAGGGATAAATTGATACCTAGGCTGAAAAAAATATAAATAAAGCAAATAGGTCAACTGAAGTGGTTTGATATGAAGATTATATCAAAAGAAGATTTCAATAATTTTATTGATGAATTAATCAGTGATGAAAAATATGACGTGCATGGACCTAAAGAAAAATATGGTGCAAAAAACAAATTTGTGTTTGGCCCTTTAGACTCTTCGGATCAGTTAAGACTAGATTATGATACGACTATATTGCCTCCTAAAAAATATTTTTTACCACAGTATGAAACCATGATGGAATTCAATCTAGATAAACCACTTGATATTAAAAAAGAAAAGGAAAATAAAAAGAAGCTGCTACTGGGAATTCATCCTTATGATCTGATAGCTATCCTCCAAATGGATAACTATTATCTTGACAAAGAAGATGTTTCAAAATCCTATTTGGAACGTAGAAAGAATACAATATTAGTTGGTTCCGATGTACTTAATGTATCAGAAAAAGCATTTTTTGGAAGTATGAATACTGGTTCCCTTAACGAAGGATATGCCCTGTTTTTAACTGATTTAGGCAGTAAGGTAGCTATCGAGATAGGCAGCAAGGAGGGAGAAAAATTAATAAAAAAAGCTTCAAGGATGAGAGAAGCTGAGGATTTCGAAAAACAAAAAGTAAAATATGTAAGGAAAATAGCTAACGAAGAATCGGGAAGAGGACTTAAGGTTCATCCTTCTGAATGGTATAATTTACTTGAAGAAAATTATGATAGTGATGTATGGAAAAAACAATCTGATAAATGCCTGTCCTGTGGAACATGTACGATGGTTTGTCCAACTTGTTTTTGTTATGATGTAAATGATTATGTCGATTTAAACAAAAAAGGTAAAAGGGTTAGGACATGGGATGGTTGTCTACTTAGAGATTTTACAAAAGTTGCTTCAGGTGAAATTTTTAGAGAAGACATAATGGATAGATATAGACATCGTTTTTTTAGGAAAGGAAAATATCTACCTGATAGATTAGGTTATATCGCATGTGTTGGCTGTGGAAGATGTTCAAGTCAATGCGTCCCTGATATTGCAGATCCAGTTAAAGTTATGAACATGGTTTTTGATGAATCGGATCATTTAATAGAAAAAAAAGAATTTAATTCAAAAAGTATTAAATTGAAACTTGATGAGGTTGATGAAAAAAAATCTAGGAATTTACATAAACCCTCCCCGGCAACTATCAAAAGGGTAAAAAAATTGACTGAAAATGATACGCTTTTTGAAATACAGTTAGATGAGGGAAAAAAACTTGGCCATGACCCAGGTCAGTTTGTAGAGTTGTCAATTGCAGGTATAGGAGAAGCTCCTTTTTCAGTTTCTTCAGCTCCTAACGGTAAATCATTTGAACTTGTTATCCGTCGGATTGGAGATGTCACAACGGCATTAGAAGACATGAAGACTGGTAACAAAATAGGTATACGCGGACCGTTAGGTAAAGGTTTTGATGTAAATGAATTAAAAGGAAGAGATTTGTTGTTTATAGCTGGAGGAATAGGAATTGTTCCTTTGCGTTCACTTATAAATTATGTTATTGATAAAAATAATAGGAAAGATTACGGGGAAATTACGATATTATATGGATGTAAAGAACCCTGTGAGATGTTATTTAGAGAGGAGGTAGATGAATGGGATAAACGTGATGATATTAATCATCGTTTAACTGTAGATAGCTGTCCAGAAGGAGAATGTTGGGATGGAGACATAGGATTGATAACGAAACTTATTCCTAAAGTCACTTTCGATCCAAAAAACACTTACTCAATTATTGTGGGTCCGCCTGTTATGTATAGATTTTGTATCCAACTTTTGCTTGATATGGGTGTACCTGATGAAAACATTATCGTGTCTCTTGAAAGACGAATGAAATGTGGAGTAGGTAAATGTGGACATTGTCAAATAAATAACCTTTATGTATGCAAAGATGGACCTGTTTTTAATTATAAAGAAATCAAGGATTTACCGGAGGCTTTTACATGAAAAAACCAAAAATAGCTTTTTTTGATTTCTCAAGCTGCGAAGGATGTCAGCTACAGGTAGCAAATCTAGAAGAAAAAATAATAGATGTGGCTGAAGTCGTAGAAATAGTGTCATTCAGAGAAATCATGAAAGAACATAGTGATGATTATGATATAGTATTTGTAGAAGGTTCAATATGTAGGCCTATTGATGAAAAAAGATTGAAAAAAATCCGAGAAAAATCAAAGACAGTTATAGCTTTGGGAGCTTGTGCTCATCTTGGAGGAGTTCAAAGGTTAAGTAATAAATGGAGTTCTGATGAAAACAAAAAACAGGTATATCCGGAGGCGAATAAAAAAGATATATCTGATAAAAATAAGTATTTCGAAAAACCTCGTCACCGTGCTCTTGATGAAATAATTGAGGTTGATTATGTTATCCCTGGTTGTCCGATTGATAGAGATGAATTTATAAAAGTTTTAGTGGCTCTTATACAGGGAAAAAAACCTCCAATCCCGGATTATCCAGTTTGTGTTGAATGTAAAAAAAGAGAGAATATATGTCTTTTTTCGATAGGTAAATTTTGTATGGGACCTGTTGCAAGGGCTGGATGTGGTGCAATTTGTCCTACGTTTGGGGCTGAATGCGAGGCTTGCCGAGGTTATGTAAGTCATCCTCATGAGAAAGCCCAAACTGATGTACTCGAAGAGTATGGGTTAGACGCTGAAGAAATAATGAATAGAAAAACTATGTTTACCAATAAATATGTAGAAACTAAGACGAAGGGGGAAGAAAATGAGTAAAAATGTATCCATTAATATCGACCATGTAACCAGAGTTGAAGGTCACGGAAATATCGTGTTAAATGCAAAAAACGGTGAAATCAAGAAGTTAGAATGGCAGATATCTGAAGCACCTAGATTTTTCGAGTCCTTTGTTAGAGGTAGACCTTATGGCGAAATATCTCATATAACTTCAAGGATATGTGGGATTTGTTCTATTGGACATGCTTTAACTGCTTTAAAAGCTATTGAAAACGCTATGAATATAGATATATCTAAACAGACAGAGCTTCTTAGAAAAATAGCTCTGCACGGTGAAAATATGCAGAGTCATATCTTGCATGTTGGATACCTGGTTTCGCCTGATTTATTTTCTGCAGGGAGTGTAATACCTTTAATCGGATCAGCACCGGATACAGTTAAAAAAATTATTAAACTTCATAGACTGGCTAATGAAATGTCAGAGCTCCTATGTGGTAGAACAACCCATCCGATAAGTCTAATTCCAGGTGGTTTTTCATATATCCCATCAGAAAAAAAATTAAAAAATCTTAAAAAAAGACTCGAAGAAATACTTCCTGTTTGTGATGAAGTAGCTAAGGTGATCAAAAAAAATTCTGATAAACTCCCAGATTTCAAGCGTGAAACAGAATACATAGGACTTAAAAAAGAAGATGAATATGCATTATATGATGGAGTGATAGCCTCAACAGATACTGGTGAACATAAAGTAAAGAATTATGATAAGATTATAAAAGAATTTGTAGTGCCTCAATCAACTGCTAAATATGCAAAACACACCCGAGACTCATATATGGTAGGTGCTCTAGCGCGTTTTAATCTCAACTCGAAATCATTAAGAAAGAAAGCTAAACAATGGGCTAAAAGCTTCGGTCTCGAGGCGATTAACTATAATCCTTTTATGAACAATATCGCTCAAATCGTTGAATATATCCATTCAGTTGAAGATAGTATAGCTTTAATAGATGAACTATTTGAAGAAGAGGTTGATCGTTACGAAAAACCTGATTTTGAAGTTAAACCAGGGAGAGGAGTGGGCGCAATTGAAGTTCCAAGAGGTATATTATTTCATGATTACACCTTTGATAAAAACGGTACTTGTACAAATGGAAACTGTATAATTCCAACCAATCAAAACCATAACAACATCCAAAAAGATATGGAGGAATTTGTACCTCAGATAATAGATAAACCAAAAAAAGAAATTGAGTTAAATCTTGAAATGTTGGTTAGAGCTTATGATCCATGTATTTCCTGCAGTACACATTATCTTGATGTAGAATTCAGATGAAAACATGAAAAAAAATGCGGTGATTGGATTAGGTAATCCGTTGAGAAGAGACGACGGTATAGGGATATCAGTTTTAAAAAGGTTAGATGAAATTAAAAAAAGATTACCAGCGGATACAGAATTCATAGATGGTGGCACCGGTGGTTTTAATCTTTTTCACATAATTTCAAAATATAATTCAGTATTGATTATAGATGGGATTTACTTGAGTTTAAATCCCGGGGAATCTAAACTTTTCAATTTTTATGATATAGAATCAAGTAAAAAAAAATCGTTGAATATTTCTACTCATGAAGAAGATTTCTTAAAAATAATTTCCATTGCAAGAAAAATCAATAATAAACCAGAAAAAATTTATATTTATGGAATTCAACCTAAAAACACAGGTTTAGGAAATTCTTTATCAAAAGAAATTAAAAAAAATATAGGAAAATACACAAGAGAACTGGAAGAAATAATTAATGATCTATTTGTAGAATAAAATGTTATGAATTTAAGGGAATTAATCATTAAATTTACTTTTGTTAATTAGTGAAAATAAGAAAATAAATAGCCAGACTGTTGCTGTAAAAAAATCCGCTATAAAAGTAATCCAAAACTCTAATGTATAAAAAGTAAAAGCCATAATATACAAACCCACGGTTGTGAGTGCAGCGGTATAAAGATTTAAAACTAAATTCTTTCTCCAAACATCAATAAGTTGAGGTAAAAGGATAAACCCAAATAATAAGCCGATAACAGCTATGACTATATCCTGCCAACAAGTTATATTTCCCAAAATTAACTCAAATAAACTTTCTAACATAATCTAATTTTGAGAAGAGAAAAAGCATAGACTATAAATAAAAGTTATCCATCGAAAGATTAGAAATAAAAATTAGTTAGAATATTGGTATGAGGTATTATTCTATGAGCAAAAAAATAATGCTTTCGCAGGGTGCCGGCGGAAAACAGATGGATGATTTTATTCAAAAAAAGATTACTAAATTTTTTAAAAATAAAAATAATGCGGAAATACCCCTATCTATGATGGATGACGCAGCTGTCATAGATGATGTGGTATTTACAACAGATTCACATACTATTAGGCCTTTAATTTTTCCTGGGGGAAATCTAGGTTCTTTATCTGTTTGTGGAACAGTAAATGATATAGCTGTTATGGGTGCAAAACCTTTGGCTTTATCTGCAGGTTTCATAATTGAAGAAGGGCTCGCCTATAATATTTTCGAAAAAATCGTTAAATCGATGGGTGAGTATGCTGAAAAATCAGGTGTAGATATTGTGACTGGAGATACCAAAGTTGTAGAAAAAAAAGCGATTCAAGAATTTATGATTAATACCTCAGGAATAGGAAAAAGAACAGAACTTTTAGAAGAAAATCTTAGAAAATTAAATCAAAAAAGATATACAAATTATAGATGGCTTACAGATTCAAATTTAAAAAAAGGCGATAAAATTATTATATCTGGAAATATCGGAGAACACGGTATTGCACTGATGTCATTTAGAGAAGGATATGGTTTTGAAACAAAAGTAAAATCAGATGTCGCTCCTATAAATTCTTTAGTCGAATCAGCTCTAAAAGTAGGAGGTGTTGTATCTGCAAAAGATCCCACTCGAGGAGGACTTGCTAACACTTTAAATGAACTAAGCGAGAAATCAAAAATAGGGATTAAAGTATTTGAAGATAAAATCCCTATGTCAAAAGGTGTAAAATCAGCTTGTGATATATTAGGTTTAGATCCTTTAAGTATTGGAAATGAAGGAAAGGTAGTTTTAGGAGTTAGCCCAGAAAAAGCAGACGAGGTTTTAGAAAGTATAAAGAACAAAAGATATGGTAAAAAAGCATCTATCATAGGCGAAGTATCAGATGAAATAGATGGAGTAATTCTTGAAACTTCGATAGGTGGAAAAAGAAATCTCGATAAGCCTTTAGGTGATCCTGTTCCAAGAATATGTTGATATATTCCACAAATTATTAAATACCTTAGAGGATTACCTTCAAATAAAAATGCATTTAACTCTTACGTTAAAATGGAGGTTTAATAGTAAAAATGGACAAACCCCTTCCTAAATCATTTAAAAAAGCACTATGGGTATATCATTGTAATTCAGGATCTTGTAATGGTTGTGATATTGAAATAATTGCTGCTTTATGTCCTCGTTATGATGTAGAAAGATTTGGAATCAAATTGGTAGGAACACCCCGTCATGCTGATGTTTTACTTGCAACTGGCCCAGTTACACGTCAACAAGCTAAAAGAGTTAAAAGAATATATGATCAAATACCTGATCCAAAAGCAGTTATCTGCGTTGGAAACTGTGGCAATACTGGAGATGTATTTTATGAATCATACAATCTAGTTGGACCGATCGATAACATAATACCAGTAGATGTACATGTAATAGGATGTCCTCCACGTCCAGAGGCGATAATTAATGCTGTGGCAAAAGCTTGGACTAAACTTGAAACTTTGGAGGCAAAAAAATGAGCGGAAAAGATAAACTTAGTCCTGAAGAAATTGTCGATTATTTCAAGGAAGAGTTTTCAAAAAAAATTATGGATTCACGAATTGAAAGACATTCAATCGGTCCTAAAAAAAATGATCTAATTCAAATATGGTTTAGGATAGATAGAGAAATATTTAAAGATATAGTTAAACATCTAATGAATTTAGAAGAATATCCTCATTTTGCAGTATCCTCCGGATATGAATGGAAAGATAAAATAGAAATCGTAAATCATTTTTCGATATATAATGGTAACAAAGGGAAAGAAATAACTATAAACTTCACTGTTCCTCTTCCAAAATCCGACCCAACTATAGAGACAATAAGCGATCTTATACCAGGTGCATTAATTTCAGAACAAGAAAAACAAGAAATGCTTGGTATAAAGGTTAAAAATATACCAAAAGATAAACGTGTTTTTATATCAGAAGATTTTCCCGAGGAAATGTATCCTTGGAGAAAAGACGAAAAGTCAGCTGAAAAAATGGGTAGAAATCTGCATGAGGTGAAAGAAAATGAGTGAAAACGTTGAAAAAGGAACATACAAGATCCCTATAGGTCCTATTCACCCTGCTTTAAAAGAACCAGTAATGTTTGGTTTTGAGATAGATGGAGAACGTATAGTTGATGCAGATGTTTATCTTGGACATGTCCATAGAAGTATAGAATGGACTGGAATGAGGAGAAATCCTATTCAAGTATTATATCTCGCTGAAAGGATCTGTGGTATATGTTCTTATTGTCATCCAATGTCTTTTGCGCTCGCAGTTGAACGAATCTCTGACATTGAAGTACCTGAAAGAGCTGAATATCTTCGTGTAATACATGGCGAGCTTGAACGTATTTGTTCCCATACTCTTTGGGCCGGAGTAGCTGCCCACGAAATAGGTTTTGATAGCGTTTTATATTTCACCTGGCAGATCAGAGAAAAAGCATTAGATTTGACCGAATATTTAACCGGTAATAGAGTTACCAAGGCTATTACTATGATAGGGGGAGTTAGAAGAGATATAACTGAAGATATGCATCCTAAAATAAATGAAACATTAAAATTCTTAAAAGACAATTTCGAAAAATTGAGAAAGATATTTCTTGACGACAAAACTGTTAAGATTAGGACAAAAAACTGTGGAGTATTAACTAAAGAGAAAGCATTAAAATTATGTGCTGTTGGACCCACAACAAGAGCGTCAGGAGTTAAAAAAGACGTGCGTTTAGATCAATCCTATTTTGCCTATGATCAATTGGATTTTGACTATGTAACTCCAGATGTACTAACTGGAGAAGTAAATGGAGATGTATATGATAGAATAATAGTTCGTTTATTAGAAGTGAAACAATCTATCGAATTAATAGAGCAAGCAGTAAAACAAATGCCTGAAGGAGACATAGTGGCTGAAGAAAAAATTGCAAAACTTCTATCACAATTAAAAAAAGTTGAGGGTGAAGGAGTAGGGAGAATGGAAGCTCCTCGTGGTGAAGTTATTCATTATGTTAAAATGGATAAAAGCGAACATCCTTATTCATGGAAAGTTAGAGCACCCACCTATAACAATATATTACCTTGGATACCGATGCTTAAAGGCGAACAAATAGCAGATATTCCAATAGTTGCAGCTTCAACAGATCCATGTATGTCATGTACAAATAGAGTAGCTATTGCACATGAAGATAAAAAATATAAGCTATCAAAAGACCAGCTACATAAAATGAGTGTTGAAAAAACAAGGAGGCTAACGAAATGAAATTTTCTATGCTTCCACAGGTTCTAATTCAGCTTTTTAAAAAGCCGTTTACAAATAAATTCCCTGCGAAATATATTCCTTCTTCAGTAACAAATTTTTTTAAGGATGTAGAAGAAGGAAAAAAGGAGATGATTCCACCGGTTGAAACACCCTCAGGTTTCAGAGGAAAAATAAAGTATGACAGGGAATCATGCATAGGATGTAAATTATGTATTAAGGTTTGTCCGACAGAAGCAATTGAATTCAAACCTGAAGATAAAAAAATCAAGATTTATCTTTCAAGATGCTGTTTTTGCAGTCAATGCAATGATATATGTCCAAAAAACTGCCTTACAATGGGAGATGAGTTTCTTCTTGCCGATACAGACAAATACTCTGATGATTTGATAGTAGAATAAAAAAATAATAAAATCTTAAATTTATTTTATTGAAATATATGCGTATTATTTTCAAAGGAATAGTTCAGGGAGTCGGATTTAGACCTACAGTCTATCGAACCGCAAAAAAAATGGGTCTCAAAGGCTACGTTTTAAACAAAGGATCAGAAGTAGAAGTATTAGTCGATAAAAAACATGAAGAATTTATTAAAAAATTAAAACATAATCTTCCTTCAATTGCCGAAATAAAAGAAATCGAACTAAAAAAAGATGACCGTGTTTTTAATGACTTTAAAATAATCAAAAGTAAAACAGGAGAAAAAGAATCGCTTATTCCCACTGACACAGCTACTTGTAAAAGATGTCTCAAAGAAATGTTCGATAAAAACGATAGGAGATATCATTTTCCTTTTACGAACTGTACTGTCTGTGGGGCAAGATATAGTTTAATAGAAGATGTACCTTATGATAGGGAAAAAACAGCCATGAAGGATTTTCCTCTATGTAAAAAATGTAAAAATGAATATGAAGATCCATTTAATAGAAGGTACCATGCTCAAACTATCTCTTGTCCAGATTGTGGTCCACAATACCATTTGTATGACGAAAAAGGAGATAAAATTGACTCAGATAACATAATAAAAACTTTTTCATCACATATAGAAAAAGGTTCAATCGGTGTAATTAAATCATGGGGTGGTATGCATATATGTTGCAAATTAGAATTAATAAAAAAACTTAGGAAATGGTATAAACGCCCTCAGAAACCTTTTGCGATAATGGTTAAAGATTTAGATACTGCAAAAAAATTCGGTAAAATAAATGATTTTCAAAAAAAGGTTCTTTTATCTAAAAGTAGACCAATTATTTTAGTTGAAAAAAAACGATCTAAAAATATTGCCCCGGGGCTAAATACAATAGGTATATTTCTGCCTTATACGGGTCTACATCATCTATTATTTTCATATCTAGACTCTGAAGCTTTAATTATGACCTCGGCAAATCTTCCAGGTGAACCTATGATCATAGACAATAAAAAAATATTTTCTTTGAACGCAGATATATACCTTTTACATAATAGAAAAATTCCAAACAGAATTGATGACTCTCTGTTAAGAACATATAAAAACAAAAGATTTTTTATAAGAAAATCAAGAGGACATGTGCCCAAACCTATTAAAGTAGAGTATAAAGAAAGAATTCTAAGTGTCGGTCCTGATGAAAATGTGACAGGAAGCATATCTTCAAATAATAACATATTTACTACTCAGTATATTGGAAATTCTAGGTATTATTCAACTTTGAAATTCCTTGAGGAAAGCCTAACTCATCTAATGAATCTCACTATGGAGAAACCAAGTTTGGATGCAGTAGGTATGGATCTTCATCCAGGATATGATACACGTATAACTGCAAAAAAATTTTCTGAAGAATATGGAGTTAAAATCTTCGAGGTTCAACACCAATGGGCTCATGCTGCCTCATTGATGTTGGAAAACAATGTGGATGAAAGCGTTGCGTTGACTCTTGATGGTCTTGGATTTGGAACAGATGGAAATCTTTGGGGTGGTGAAGTGCTCAGATCTGATTTCAACTCATTTGAAAGAGCCGGACATTTATCATATTTACCTTTGATAGGAGGTGACAAAGCTTCTAAGGATCCCAGACGTATTGTTTTCGCTATATTTGACAAACTTGGAGAAAAAAAAATTTTCAGAGGGAAAAAAGCTGAAATTTTCTCTAAAATAATAGAAAGCTCTCCCTTATCCAGTAGTATGGGTCGATTTTTAGACGCCATTTCGTGTTATTTAGAAATCTGTACAAAAAGGACATATTCCGGTGAGCCGGCTATGAAACTTGAAAAATATCTATCATCTGGTAAAAATAAATATGAATTTGATGTTTTTGTGAAAAATTCAGTGATAGATACTATAGATCTCTTCAAACAACTGGATGGGAAAAGTAAAAAATTAGAATTAACAGAGAAACAAAAATCTGATCTTTCATATTCTTTGGTTAAATCTGTTGTCGAAGCTCTAACAGATATTGCCATAAATGAAGCCGAGGATAAAAATATAAAAAATATAGGTATAACAGGGGGAGTTTCCTACAATATTCCTATTGTAAGCATATTTAGAAAAAGATTAGAAAATACGGATTTTAATGTACTTCTTCATGACAGGATACCTAATGGCGATGGAGGTATATCCATAGGGCAAAATGTAATAGTTGGAAATAAAATAAGCAAAAATTAATTTGTCTTAAAATATTATTTTAAGGATAAACTAATTTGGATGGTTTAAAAAAAATATGGCTGAAAATAAAGATTTGATTCAAATTTTAACTATAATAATAATCGGAATGTTTATCCCTCTATCTGGATCTCTTATGTTAAGTTATGGTACAAATATTTTAAAAATTGATGGTTTAATACAATTGATTACTACTTTTATTTATTTTTTAATTATTTTTGCTGTTGAACTACTTTTAGTTTTTCTTTACTTTATAATCTCTAGCAAAATCGCAGACAAAAAATTAGAAGATTATAAACCAAAAAAATAAAAATAAAAAATTAACTCTGTTTTTTTCCAAACGTTTTTAATAGTTTTTAATATGCACTCTTATCTATGAACACGTTCATATTACAAACTCTGCTCCCGTTCCTTATTTCTGCTTCCGTTGTTATACTTATAACCGTTATAGCCGAGAAATTTGGAACTAAAGTTGGTGGTATACTTGGCACTCTGCCATCTACAATAATTATTGCCTTTATTTTCATAGCTCTTAATAAAAACCTTGTCTTTGCCTCTACGGCAGCTATTGTAGTTCCAGCAGAGATGGCTATAAACCTGTTTTTTCTATTGATTTTTTCAACGCTAGCTTATCGGTCTAAATCATTAGCATTATTTGGTTCTTTAACTATCTGGGCTATACTTTCCACGATACTTTATTTATCTCAAATAAATAACATACTGATATCTATATTGATTTATATTGCAGCGTTAATAGTGTCTTTTATATTCCTTGAAAAAGTTAAAAAGATTTCTTCGCATCAAAAAGTAAAAGTATCATATACTTTTAAAAAAATTTTGTTAAGAGGTATACTTGCCGGTACAGTTATAGCTGTAGCTGTATCTTTATCTAACATCAACGCTACTTTAAGCGGTATTTTTTCAATTTTTCCAGCGATATTTTTATCCACCATGTTGATAACAGTATTAGAGCATGGACCACATTTTACATCTGGTATGGCTAAGTCAATGATATTAGGGAGTCAAACAGTGATGACATATGTAATAGCGGTACACTTTCTATATCCATCTCAAGGGCTGATATTTGGAACAATATATTCGTTTGTAATTTCTTTTTTTATGGCACTTATCCTTCTCCGGATAAGGAATAAAATAACTTGAAAAAATTTATTATTTTAGTATTGAATAAAAAAATTGTGTCTTTTGTGGTTAACTATTTTTATTTTCTAAAACGATATTCTATATTACAGGTTCCTTCTCTGCTTACCATACAAGGCCCTATAGGTTTTTCAGGTGTACATTTTTTTCCAAAGTGAGGGCAATCACACGGTTCGTTAAGTCCTTTAAGTATGTTACCGCATAGACAACCAGCAGGTTCTCTAAATTCTTGTTCTTTGATGCAGCTTAGTTTGTTTTCATATTTTTTTCTCGCATCAAATTTTTGATATTTTTCTTTAATCTTTAAACCAGATTTTGGTATGGTAGGAAAACCTCTCCATTTTATATCAATAGGTTTGAAGACTTTTTTCATTAATTTTTTTGCTTTTATATTTCCCTCTTTTTTAACTACTCTGGTATATTCATTTTCGATTTTTGGTTCTTTTGTTTTTATTTGCCTTATAAGCATTAAGCAGCCGGCTAATACATCTAAGGGTTCAAAACCTGCTATAACCTGAGGGATATTGTATTTTGTTGAAATAAAATCAAATGGTTTACTACCTATTATAGTTGAAACATGTCCTGGTTCTATGAGTCCATCAATGTTTATTTCTCGGCTATCTATTAGTGTTTTCAAAGCATTAGGCATAGTGCGATGACAGCATAATACAGAAAAATTATCTGGAGGGTTTTGATCTATAATCGCTGCAGTAGTAGGTGCAGTTGTTTCAAATCCTACAGCCATAAAAACAATTTCTTCAGATGGATTTTTTCTTGCTATATCAACTGCATCTTCAATACTATAAACAGTTCTTATTTTACATCCTTCAGATTTAAGGTCGTTTAACGATTTTTCTTCACCTGGTACTTGAATCATATCGCCGAAAGTTGTGATAACAAGCCCGTTTTTTGCTAAAGTCAAAACCTCTTCAATTTCTCTTGTAGTGGTCACACATACAGGGCAACCTGGTCCTGGTCTTATTTCTATTTTATTATCTTTAAGTAGGCTGTCTATACCGTTTTTAATAATAGTATCCTGATGGGTTCCACAGACATGCATGAAATTGCTTTTAATATCATTTTTTTTAATTTCTGATAGTATTCTCCTTGCTGTTTTTTTATCTTTAAGCGAAAACACCTACTTTTCACTCTCTTCTTGGTTTAACATATTTTTAAAAAGATCTAATGTTCTTTCAGCTTCATTTTTGTCTATTTTCTGTATTGCAAATCCTGCATGTACTATTACATATTCGCCTTTTTTTGCATCGACTAGTGAAATGTTAGCTTTTCTTCTAGTTCCTTGTCCATAGTCGATTATTGCATGGTTCTTATCCCCTTTAATTTCCACTATCCTTCCAGGTATTGCAAGACACACAGATTGGGCACATAGGGGAAGTAATTTATAAAAGTTAGCTCTAATATGAACAGTTAAAGCTAAATACAATAATATTCTTTTGACGGAGCGTTACTACATTGTTAAAAAAATTCTAAAGGTTGGATTTATATGAGGGAATTAGATACTACCGAATCTGTCTGTCCTGCATGTTTTAAAGAAGGGAAAATAAATAAAATTCCTGCTAAAATAATAGAGGAAGATGGAAAAGTATACATTACTAAAAGTTGTTTTGATCACGGTGATTTTAAAGATATTTATTTTGGGGATGCAGACTTATATAAAAAATGGATTAAATATAAGAGAGAAGGGACACACTCCCCTGATGTTAAAACTAAACTTTTTGATTATCCAAAACTTTATGATATCCATAAATCACAGAGTGTTTTAACTAATTTATTGGTTACCAATAGATGTAACTTAAGATGTAGTTATTGTTTTATGAACGCAGGTGCAGCCGGTTATGTTTATGAACCAAGTTTAGAAGAAATCAAGGATATGATGTTAAAAGCTAGAAACGAAAGCCCTATTGGATCTAAGGCAATTCAAATAACTGGTGGTGAACCTACTGTCCGTGAAGACCTGTTAGATATCGTTAAGATGGCTAAAGATGTGGGATTTTCCCATGTTCAAGTTAATACTAATGGTCTAAAATTAGCCGAAAGCGCCGATTATTGTAAAAAACTTAAAGAAGCGAAAGTAAACACAATCTATATGAGTTTCGACGGTGTAACAAAAGATACAAACCCTTGGATAGAACAAAATAAAAAGGCTATCGATAACCTTAGAAAAGCAAATCTTAGAGCTGTTCTTGTACCGGTTCTTATTGGAGGAAAAAATCTTCATCAAGCAGGAAAAATCGTACAATTCGCTATTGACAATATGGATATAATAAGAGGGGTTAACTTCCAACCGATATCATTTTGTGGTAGAGTAACTAAGATTAGAGATGAAACTAGAGAGAAACAACGTGTCGATTATGTAAAAATGATGGAAGTATTAGAGGAAGAATTTGATAATATGATTTCTCGTGACGACTTCTATCCTGTTCCATTCGTGTTTCCAATATCAAAACTAATTGAAATGATTAAAGGCGAAACACAGGTAGAGTTTACTGCACATCCAGGATGTGGAGGAGCTACATATCTATTTGTTAAAGATGGAAAACCCCTACCGGTTACACGTTTCATAGATGTAGAAAGCCTTTTGGATTTTATTGATGAACAAAGTAAAACTAAAGGCCCTTTCAAGAAAATTAGAATAGCCTCTGCTTTTATGAAGGATGTAGATAAATTCGTTGATTATGACAAAGCACCCGATGGTTTTAACCTTAAGAAATTATTAAAAGAAGCTGCTTTAGGAGGCAGCTACGATTCGCTGCGAGGTTTTCATTATAAGAGTCTATTCATTGGATCAATGTGGTTCCAAGATTCATTTAATCTCAATATAGATAGACTCAAAAGATGCGTTATACATTATACTACTCCTGAAGGAATCATTCCGTTTTGTGCATATAACGGTTTAGGATACGGAGATATTATTAGAGAAAAACATTCTATACCTGTTAAGGAATGGGAAGAAAAAAACGATAAGAAACTGAAAGAAGATTTAAGAAAAGATGTGGCCTTGACTTAGAAAAGAACATGTTTGTTTAGCCTAGGTTTATCAAAGGCATAGTGATTTTTATCAGCCACATTATTAATATCCCTGTTATAAATACTAATAGGGTTAGCATATATCTTTTGAAATTAAGTTCTTTTTTAATTTCTGGTACTAGATCAGTTGCTGAAATATATAAAAAACCTCCAGCAGCAAAAGGAAGTAGATATCCTGCTGCGGTGTCAACGGATTTTGACAAAAAGAATCCAAAGATACCGCCTACCACAACTGTTAAAGCTACAATAAAATTTAATATTAGGGCTTTCTTCTTTTCAAATCCCCCATATACAAGAACACCAAAATCTCCGATCTCTTGGGGTAGTTCATGTGCAGCTATGGCCACTGTTGTCGTTAAGCCTAGGGGAGTTGATACCACAAAGCTTGTAGCAATAATTAGGCCATCGATGAAATTGTGTATTGCGTCTCCAAACAGATTCATATAATGAAAAGTATGAATTTCACATTTATCATTGTGGCAATGCCTCCAATGTAATATTTTTTCTATAACAAAAAATAAAATAAATCCAATTAATACGAAAATAAAAACATCTGTTCCACCTGTTTTTTCAACTGCTTTAGGTAAAAGATGAATGAAGGCTCCGCCCATTAAAGCCCCTGCTGAAAGACTTACAAGTAAAATAAGAAATTTATTTAGACTCTTTTCTCTTACATAAAGCGATAATATTCCAACAAAAGCAAGTAATGCAATAAATAAAGTTGTAATAACTATCATTAATAAATCCATTATCATATTTTATTATCTCACCTCTCAACAAATCTTTAATAGATTAATAGATTTGTAGAAAAAAGATATATTTTTTTTATTATTTTATTTTTTGATTTCTTTAGCTGGGACACCACCGTACATCTTTTCTTTTTTTAAAGTCATGTTTTTAGTAGCGAGACTTTTTCCTCCTAGTATAGCTCCCTCCTCCATGGTTACTCCAGGCATTATATATGATTCACCGCCTACTAAGCAATTCTTTCCAATTTTAACTTTTTTTACTATAAGATCATTTTCTCCCAGATGGGCAAGTATGGAAGCTCCTCCTCCAATTAACGTATTATCTCCAATTTCAGTTACGCAGGGGTCGGCTATGTTTAATCTGCTTGCGAAAAAAACATTTTTCCCTATTTTCGCGCCAACTAGTCGCATATATTTTTTATATAAAGGAGGTATATGTAAAGCTTTCATTAAATTTATAGTTGGTCTATATAGTATGAAATGAAGAGCAAATTTGAATGTATTTTTGTCTTCAATACTTTTTTTGTACACTCCTTCATCATATTGAATGTTAAATGATTTTATAAAATATCCAGAGAAGAGAGGTGTCCAAATAACTAATATGAAAAAAGCGATAAATAGAATAAATGGCAGAATGATTAATTCAATTAGCCAGATACCTTTAAAGAAATGAAGGAAACTTCCGACTATTAATATTGAGGGTAATGCAGAGATAGAAAAAACGACTAGTGGTGAAACAAATAATGCCATTATTCTTAATATACTTTTCAGAGAAATGTTAAACTTCTTTATTTCGCCTTTAAATGCCGTGTTTTTATTATACATACAGAATACTTATAACTCTTAATAATTAATTTTCAAGAAATATAAAAAGAGGTTTTTTTTATCTTTTTATTTTTCCGAATAGACTTTTCTTCTTTTTGTTTTTAGTTTTGCTAAAATTACATGATTCGTTCATAGGACATTTTGAACAATCAGGATTTTGTTTATGACAGAAATCTTTTCCTAAGCGGGCAAGAGATTGTAGATATTTATATACATTTTCGTTCATTTTCTCAGCTTCTTTAGTTAGTTTTTCCATAGCTTCATTAGCATCATCTGTAGAAACCCATCCTAGTCTATTTGCGACTCTTGATACATTAATTGCTTTTTTTGTAGGCTTTTTTTTCTTATTTTGCTTATTTTTTGTATTTAAATCTGTTTTTTCTTTTTTAATGGGTTTCGAATCGGACGTTGCTGTAGGGACTCTAAGTTTTGAGCTGGATTTTCCAGAAGAAATTTTTATTGAGCCTCCGCCATGTTTTGTCTCCCTAGTTCTGATCTCAGTCATTATAGGCATCTGAAGGCCTGAACCAGAGATAAGGGCTATACCTACAGGTAAACGCTGTATTTCATCCGCTGTTTTGGTGGTTAAACCTTCAACTGATTGAACTATTGCCTTTATGTCGTTGGGGTTAGTTACCTTCAAAATCATATGTGTGTTACATTGGCTGATAATGTTTTTATCGACTTTAGCTGGACGTTGACTGACTATACATAGACCCATACCAAATTTTCTGCCTTCTGAGGCTACAGTTCTAAGCATTCCTGATGATACTGACTTTCCAAATCCTCTTTCAGGACAGTAATTATGTGCTTCTTCAACTACCATGAGAAAGGGTGGTACATTTCCAGATTTTCTTTCTTCAAAGAGTTCTTTTGTAAGTCTGGCTACTACTACACTTTGTACATCTGGTGGAACACCTTTCATATTTATTATAGAACACCTACCTTTTTTGACTATTTCATCTGGTGGTGTACCTTCTTCTGAAAATACATTTGTAGAAGCTAAAGATTCCAGGGAAGCGATAACATTCCATCTGGCGTTACTCTTACTTCTACTTACTGCATCCTTTATATCTTCAAGTGTATAGACTTCTTTGTATTCTTTTACTTCCTTTATAGCCTGATAGAGAACCCCTTTTTGAGGACCAGTAAGTTTTGCAGGTAGAAGATCTGTAATTTCGCCTGCTTCTAGATTCAAACCATTCATAGTAAGATGATCTATTTTACCTTTCTTTCCTACCGGAGAGAACTCTTTTATTTGTTTTTCATAAGAATTTTTCTCTACTCCAAATCTCTCCATATTTTTTGCTTCTTTTTTACTTTTGTTAGAAGTTGATAGTGATGCGTATTCACCATGTGTATCTATTATAACCATCGGTATTTTTTGTTTTAAAAGTTCTTCTACGAGTACCCCACATGCATAGCTTTTTCCTCCCCCCGTTTTAGCAAGAATACATATATGTTTTTGAACTAATGAATCGATATTTAAGTAAACAGGCAGATCATGTCCTTTTAAAAGACCTATATATGCTCCGTCTTTCTTTGAGGAACTTAAGCCTAAAACATTTTTAATTAAATTTTCATCGGCATGTTTTATTGCACTTCCTGAATTAAAAGGAGTTCGAGGTGATTGTAAAAGTCCTTTTTTATCTCTATATCCTATAACATCTGCGAAGGCAGATATTTTAGTCTTCATTTCTGGTCCTTCTTCGTCTACCATAAGAGATGTCGCTTCGTCGAATTTTAGGTCTGAAATTTGTTTGATATCTATTACTTGAGCAAGAATTTCCCCTTCTTTATGTGGTGCAGTGATATAGTCAAATTTTTTTACTTTATGTCCATTTACTGCAAAATTAAAATCTGTTGATCCTACATCTCCATAAATAAATCCTACTACATCATTTTCTTGTTGCATCGCTATCCCCAACTATTAATGTAGATGAATATAAATCTGTGTTTTATAGTTTTTGTAATTTTTCTGCTTCTTCTGTAGGTAGGTGTGCAAGTATTTTTAAAGCTTCAATTTCTTTAAAATGAAGTCGTCCCGGAACCACAAGTGATTGTAATGGTTGACCTAAATCTTTTTTCACTAAATTTTTTAATGAATCGGCAGATACCTCTGGTTTTTTTGATCCAGCGTTAGAAACTACACAAATTATTGTATCAGAATTTATTATTTCTTTTTTTCTCTTTTTTTCCATCTTTCTTAGAATTTTAATTCCCTCTTTTGCAGTCATATATCTGCCTTCTTCTATTATGTCTAATAGTACAAGTGTATGAAGATTCATTTTTTTATTGCTCATTATTACGTCATATGGACTAGTAGGGAAATAGTCCCCTTGGGGAAAAACAAGAGTCGTCGATCGGCCGAACTTATAGTTTTGTAGTCCTAAAAGCCCTGGAACAGCAGTTGTAATGCTATTGCCATGGATCAACTCTGTATATAAGTCCTTTTTTATTGCTTTCATCCTGAGATCTATATGAGTGGTTGCAGTCATCGTGTCGCCTCCTGTTAGAAAAACTATTTTTTTTCCAGAAAGAGCTGGGCCAATAATTTTATCTCCGTTTTCAGTTTCTTTTCTATTTAATACATTTATCTTTTTACCAATTGTATTTTCTATTTTACTTATTGAACTTCCAACTAATTGAGATGTATAGAATTCCGCAAAAACTATGTCAGCTTTTTTTATTTCTTCGATGCCTTTTAACGAAATATCTTTTTCATCATAAAGCCCTAGTCCTATAAAAGTAAGTTTTCCTTTCTCCATAGTAAAAATATTTCACAAATAGATTTGAATGATATATTATTCATAAAACTTTGTCTTTTCAAAAGTTTTGTACTAGACGGAAATTTTTTTAGGGATATTTAAATAATTGTTCTTTATTTAACCGTATTAAAATGTTATCTTTATATCTTGCTTTGCCAGCTTTTATAGCAGGTATTATTCTTCTTTACAAGTTTTCGGATTTATTGGTTGAAGGTACTTCGAAAACAGCTGCTCATTTTGGCATCTCTGCTTTGGTTATTTCATTAATTATAGTTGCTTTCGGTACTTCTGCACCTGAATTTGCAATTTCTGTAGGCGCCGCAGCTCAGGGTGAAGCTGAAATTTCTCTTGGTAATATAGTTGGATCCTGTGTTGCTAATCTTCTTTTAGTTTTAGGTGTAAGTGCTTTGATATCTCCAATAAAAGTAAAAAAAAGTGTTGTGAAAAGGGAAATGCCGGTTATGGTTATTTCTACGTTAATACTTGGTTTATTTTCTTTTACAGGTCTTTTAGATGATTATCATTTTTTAGGAGGAATTTTGTTTCTTATTTTCTTTTTCTTTTTTGTATTTTATTTTTATAGATGTGCAAAAAAGGAAAAGAATCACAATAAAGCAGTGAATCAGGATAATCCAATAAAAAATCTTTTTTTTATTTTTATAGGAATAGCAGGGGTTATATTAGGTGCTTGGCTTTTAATAGAATCTTCAAAGTCTATAGCCGAATATATTGGGGTACCTACCATTATCATTTCTTTGTCCATGGTAGCTATTGGTACTTCTCTACCCGAACTAGTTGTTTCAGTAGCTGCTTCCTACAAAAAAGAAGCAGATATATCTATAGGGAATGTTTTAGGATCAAATGTTTTCAATATTTTTTTGGTTTTAGGGGCTAGTGCATTGTTTTTACCTCTTAAAACTACGTTAGCATGGGGTTCTCTAATTTTTCTATTTTTTGCAACGTTCATGATGTTTCCAGTGATATATACGGGATATATTATTTCTCGAAAAGAAGGTTTCGTTTTGTTAGTACTTTACTCAATATTTATATGGTATATTTTCTTTGGAAGTAATATTCCAATATAAAGCTAAAAATTTTTTATTAAATCAAACTATATTTATAGGAGAGACTGTTTTTTTGTATTGAAAATAATGATTGGAAAAGTCGATAAGAAAGAGATAATTGCATCGTTGATAATGGTTTTATTTTTTTTAGTTATTCATGGTATTGCTTTGTTTTTAGCTGGGCCTTTTGAAGAAGCAGGGGTTAAAACTTTTGAGAATCCGGAAGATCCCTTAAATATCGCTTTTATCCTTATAATACTGTTAGCTTTTACTGGAATAATTCTTTTGATAGCAAAATTTTGGAAAAAAAGAGTAATTCATTTGATAGTTTTAGGAGCTATAGGTTACACTTCAGCATATGTTTTTTATCCAGTTTTTAATATGATTTTTACGGAGATCTTTTCGCTTATATTAGCGATAATAGCTGCAGTTGTTATTGTTTTATTGATTTTTTATTATCCAGAATGGTATATTTTGGATTTATGTGGGATTGTAGTAGGAGCGGGTGCCATTGCAATCTTTGGGATTTCTTTGAGTATCCCCTTGGTAATACTATTATTGTCAGTTTTATCTGTATATGATGCTATATCTGTATATAAAACTAAACATATGGTGGATCTTGCTGACACTGTTATGGATTTAAAGTTGCCTGTTTTATTGGTTGTACCTAAAGTAAGAAATTATTCTTTATTAAAAAAGGATATGAGTTTGAAGGCGAATTTAAAAAAAGATAAAGAAAGGGATGCTTTTTTTGTAGGTCTTGGAGATGTAGTTATGCCTGGGATATTAGTAGTTTCAGTTTTTCATAACATACCACATGCTTTGTTTCTTTCTTTGGGAGTAATTTTAGGTACTTTAGTAGGTTTCGCGGTTTTGATGACCTTTGTTATAAAGGGACGGCCTCAAGCTGGTCTTCCCTCTTTATGTGGGGGAGCTATAGCAGGATATTTGGTATTTAGTTTACTTTTATTTGGAAAAATCGTTGGTTTTAGCGGTGTTTCCTAACTCAGTATTTTGTTTTAAAACCGCATTTTTCACACCAAATTTTTCCTGAAAAATGATTTAATTTATTTCCACATTTTGGACAACTTGTTTTTTCAAGGAAATGTTCTAGCCATAAATCTCTAACTTGTTCCACATTTTCATTCTGTATTCTTTTCAACATCTCTTTTAATTCTTTTGTATCCGCCAACTCTTTTAGATTTTCATAGTTTACTTTTTTAGATAATGGCTTTTCAAAATTATCCAAATAGATTTTCTGTGGTCCTCTTCTAGAATTTCTTTTATGTTTTTTACCTACTAGTAAAGCAGCCAATAATACTCCTCCGGCAAGACCTCCAAGGTGTGCAAAATGTGCTGTAGAATCTTGTACGCCGACAATTACGATTACTGTCTCTATTACCGCAAACAGTAAAACAGCATATATGACTTTTATTCTCCTGAAAATCATAATTATTCCCAATGGAATAGGGAGAACAACCTTATCATGTGGATACGAAAAAGCAAAGGCACCCATGATTCCAAATATTGCTCCAGAGGCACCGATAAGTGAGGTAACAGAACCTAAGTTTAAAATAGAGTGAGTTAAAGTACCAATCACTCCAGATATAAGATATATTCCTAAAAATTTTTTCCATCCAACTCTTTCTTCAAAATGCATTCCTATAAAAAAGAATATAAACATATTTCCTAGTATATGGAGGAATCCTCCATGAATAAACATTGATGTAAATATCGTATATATATTTTCTAGCTGACCTATATTTAGATATACAGGTTTAAAACCCAATTCTAGGACGAGTCTACTAATTGAGCCGCCTTGAGGTAATGGAACCTGAAAAATTAGGGTTAATACAAAAACAAAAAAATTTGCAGCTATAAGAATATAAGTTATCATCCATTTTTTTAAAGCTCCAATTATGAGGGCTCCAACCATTATGCATATTGCCACTATTGATTCAGGGTGCAGCATTAATTCCATTTTCGTTTTCTCCAGTCTCTTACTATTATTAATACAGTTAAAAGGTATATGGAAGTAATATAAATAGTGTTTTTATTGGAAAATATTAAAAGTTTTTTTCCTTTCTCTTTGTAATTATTTTTTACATTACTCGTTTTTATATTCCAATCATATTTAAACGTGGATTTAAAATAGGAAGTTATTTCCTTATCTTTTATTATTACCCCTGTTTCTCTGTTTTTTAGAAAAGAATTACTATTCCAATTTATACTACCTATAAAAACACTTTTGTTATCGACGATTACGCCCTTATTATGTATGTTTATAAAAGGAGTATTTTTTGTACCTATGAATTTAACTTTGATGTTTTTTTCTTCAAGGTAACCCTTAGTCTGTTTGCATTTCTTTATAGAATCTTCATAATTACTATTGTAGTTAATTATTATTCTGATATCTATCCCTTGTTTTGATTTTGATACTAATTCTTTTAATAAAGGATTGATTTTTCCGTCTGTCCAATTTTTGTATATGTAGAGTTGTTCGATGTATATGCTTTCCTCTGCGTTTTTTATCATATTCAGAATAGAAATTAGGCTATTATCAGGTGAAAAAACGGGTGTTATGCTGATATTTTTTTCAAAATACTTAGATTTTTGTTTTGGTTTATATGAACCACTAATCTTTTGTTTTTTTGTATCTATTCTGTAGGGATTTACTTTTATTGTATCTACATCTCGGCTGTCATGTCTTTTTGGATTCCAATCATCTAAAAAAACTTTTTTGAAGTAATTAGAGATTACTTTATTTTCAATGCATATACCCCATTCACGGTTTCCATATGTCGGTTCAAAAGGATATCCTTCCTCTACAAAATTACAACTTCCAATAATTAATGTTTCATTGTCAATTATAATATATTTTCCATGATTGAAAGTATATCTTTTGTAGATTTTTCGATCTTTAACAGACCTTAGAGCCCGTATTTTTCCGCCGTGGTCTCTAATTTTAGATAAAACATATTTTTGTTTTTCTGAGATTCCCCCTACAGGCGATACTTCTAGCAATATTTTTACAGAAACATTTCTACTTAAGGCTCCAATTATTTCATCGAGGATGAAAATACTTTCGAATTCATACATATTGATATAAATGGAGCTATTAGCTTTTCTGATTTGATTAATTAGTACATCATAGCTACAATCAGGTGAAACAAAAGTAGTGATATTTGAATTTAAAGTAAATTTTGAGGGATTAAATCTTGATTGACCTATCTTATATAACCTAGGGTTCCTCCAGTCAGATGCCTGATCTTGGTCGATATAGGATTTTTCATCATTATCTTCTTTTCTTTTTAGAATAATTCCTTCTCCAGAAAGAGAAATAGTTTTTCCGTTCCACTCCGAAGAGTTATAATTTTTTTTATTTCCATAAACAACTAAATCAATTGTATGATTGAAATCATTTTTGAGACTTACAAAATCCCCTATGTTGTTTAAATAAAAATCATTTCCTGTAATCATTTGACTAATATTTTCCATAGAATCTTCTAGATATTCAAAGTCGGGAAAGTAACCTGTTTCAAAATTATAATAATATGCGTTTTGTGTCACCACAAGAGTGGCATGTGGAGATATATATGTTTTATCTGGGAAAATAATTTTATTTTGTTTAAAAAAAGGAGAAAAAGGATCATCAGTTATATACCATTTAGAAATATCTATTCTTTTTTTTGTAGGGTTATATATTTTAATAAATTCATTTTTTAAATTAGGACGAGAATGATAATAAATCTCAGTAATCAATAATTGTCTTTCTTTACCATTTGGAGAAGTATCAAATATTTTTATATACTCCCTAATATCGTTATTAAGAGGATTTAATTCAAATTTATTTTCTGTTGAGTTTACAGTTATAAAAACTTTATATTCTCCCGGCTCGATATTAGATGTAAAAATTTCGATGGTTGGATATTTCTGATATTTTCCAATATGTTCATAATATTCTGTTCCAATAATTCTTTTTGAGTATTTTTCTATGAGATAAAATCTAACATTGACTTTAGAGCTTTTTTCATTTCCTCTATTCTTTAAAAATGCTTTTATTTTGATTTTTTCTCCCTGTCCAAAAAGTTTCTTGGCCTTATTTTTAGAATCAAGTATCTTTATTTTCTTGAAATCTAAATCAGGCCCTCTTGCCCTTATAGCCATCCTTCTAGTCTTTATTATATTGATATCATTTGTTGAAGAAATGTTGATAGTTAATTCATTTTCTTTTGATATCACTCTGCCATAATTTTTTATTTCTAATGAAATATTTTTTTCTTTATTGGGTTCAAGATTAATTTTTCTTTTATTTAAATCAAGCTGTAATTGCCTATTTTTTTGTTTCAAATCAATTTTTATTGTATCTTCAAAATCGCCTGTATTTTTTATTGAGATTAAAATACTCTTTTTTTGATTTTTTCTCAAAAAAATAATTTCTGGTGTTTTTTTGACTTTAAAATTATATCTACCTTGCTTTACAGATAGTTTATCCTTAATAATTTCTTTTTGTTTTGTAAAAATTCTTAGAGTATAATTATCTCCGACAGGGGCAGGCAATTTGTAATAACCATTTTTTGATATATGGCCCTCATCTATCTGATTGTTTTCTGTCCTGTAGATTGCTTTAGTAACATTATTCTTTGTAAGAAGTATGGTCTCATTTCCATATACTGTTTTATTGATCTTGGCTTCCCCGATTATAAATCCACCTGAAGTAGCATTTTTTGTAGAGTTGTCTAAATCTAAAAGAGCAACCTTTGTTGCGTCTTTATATATGTAATTCTCTTTTTTTATTTTAACAAATATATATGCGGAACTGCTGTTCTCTATATTTTTAATATAATGGTTATAGCCTTTACTTAATCTTAGATAAAAAATTTTTAAGAAACTGTCTTTGTCTTTTTTATTTGTCATGTTTGTAAAATAATAGGAGTATTTCCAGCCTTTATTTTTTATCCAGGTTTGTGAACAAGGCCAAGTACTGGATTCGTTTTTCGAAATAAATACTTTAAATTTAAGTGTTGAGTTTTTTTCAAAATCAGTAAATTTTATTTTTACAGC
This sequence comes from Thermoplasmatota archaeon, assembly GCA_036625995.1. Taxonomy (GTDB): domain Archaea; phylum Thermoplasmatota; class E2; order DHVEG-1; family DHVEG-1; genus JAZKSG01. Next base: position 25,850 of record JAZKSQ010000001.1, read on the forward strand.
AAAGGGTACACTATATTTTTTATTTTTTTCAACTTTAGGTATAAACCTAGGGTATTTTTCAATTCTAATTTCTACAAAACTCTTTTTTTTATTTATTTTACCCGGAGTGGGTTTTTTTGATAAATAAAAATCTTTTATTGTATTGTTTTGATCTGTTTCTTTTCTCCTGGCTAATGAATTCCCCTCTATAAATTTTTTTATAGGTTTTCCTGGAATATCCTTATAGTCTTTTCCCCATTCTAGAGAATCTATTACATTATTTTTTTCGTCTAAAAGAATTAATTTATCTTGTTTATTTCCTAGACCATTTCCTATGCTTTTATCATCTGTACATAATTTTTTTGTTTCATTTGGTAAATCATATTTTTGGTATATTTTCGTTCCTTTATCTGTTATTATTGCGTATTTTTTAGGGTTAATAACTAAATTGTTTGACCCATACTTTTTATTTAACTCAATTTTATCTTTTCCATAATTGTCTTTTATTTTCCATCCGGTAATATTTATCTTTTTAGAAGTAGGGTTATACAATTCTAGCCATTCGTAATAATTATCATTGTTTTTTGGATTGTACATCACTTCATTTATTAATATATGATTAAAACTTGAGTTGTTTTCGTTAGAAATGCTGATTGCAGATAGGTTAAATAATAGTATTAAAAAAGTTAAAATTAGAAATATCGTTATTTTTGTTATTTTAAAGTTGATCTTTATTTTTCCTCCTCACCTTTTAGAAAGGGCGGGGAGGGATTTGAACCCCCGTAGGCGGATCTGCAGTCCGCCACATAACCACTTTGTTACCCACCCAAAATGTGGATATGTGTCTAATTGCGGATATATATAGTGGCAATAAATATCCTTTGAAATCATGATCTAGTTTAAATGTTTTTGGTTAAAATTTTATTGTAAATTAAAGAATATAGACATAATAAATCAAATTTACGCCTTTTTGAATGAAAAAAAGAGGGGGAGATATATTTTATACGCCCTCGGGAAGAAATGCATCTTCTTGATAAGTTGACCGCATTTCCTCTTTTATAAGCTCTGCTAATCTTTTGATACCTTCCCTAATTGTTTCATCATCTGAATAGGAGAAGTTTAGGCGCATTGAATTGTAGTTGCCTCCGTCTGGGAAAAAAGCTTCCCCTATTACATAGGCAACCTTTTTTCCAAGGGCTTTTTTGAACATCAAACGTGTATCAAGGCTTTTAGGTAATTCTATCCAGATAAACATTCCTCCTTTTGGTATAGTCCAGTTGACCCCCTGTGGAAAATGTTTTTCAATTGCTTCAAGCATTACATCTCTTTTCTTTTTATACATTTTTCTGATCTTTTTAACCTGTTGGTCAAGATATCCTCCGTTTATATATTCATATGCAACATATTGAGAGAATACATTTGTACAAAGATCGGCAGCTTGTTTAGCTAGAGTTAATCGATCAATAATTTCTTTTGATGCATTCATCCAACCCAATCTAAAACCAGGGGCAAGGATTTTCGAAAAAGTACTCATATAAATTACGCGGCCTTTTTTATCAAAAGATTTTATTGGAGGATATTTTTCATTGTTAAAACTTAAATCACCATAAGGGTCATCCTCGATTATTAGAAAATCATATTCCGAAGCAATGTCTAAAAGTTCTTTTCTATGATCAATCGACATTGTTCTTCCCGAAGGATTCTGAAAAGTTGGAACTGCATACAAAAACTTAGGATTGATTCCTGTTCGGCGTAATCTTTCTACATTTCTTCTCAGCGAATCAGTATCTATACCTTCTTCATCCATAGGTATAGACTCACAGTTTCCTTCAAATGCATGAAAAGCCTGAATAGCACCAAGATAAGCTGGTACGCTAGCCAAATAAGTATCACCAGGATCTAAAAAACAAAGAGCAGATAACATCAAAGCCTGCTGCGCACCACTAGTAATCAATACATCATGTAACTCACAGTCGATATCTTTCTTTTTTTTCATTCTTTCAGCCAACGCCGCCCTAAGTTTTGTTAACCCCTCTGTTGTACCATACTGTAAAGCATCTTTACTATTTTCCTTAAATACTTTATCTATACATTTATGAATTATCTCAACTGGAAATGCTTTAGGATTAGGAAGGCCTCCTCCCAAAGAAATCATACCGGGTATTTGTGTAACTTTTAAAAGTTCCCGTATCTCAGAAGATCTTAGTCTTCTTGCTCTTTTAGAAAATAGACGTTCGATATTTACAACTATAAGAATCACCTACTGATTAAATGCATCATTCCCCTCCTTAAAAAGCTTAGCGTTTGTAAAGTAAGACAATCAACGAAGAAAAGATATATCGACATATATCACTACTTAATTTTAGTTAAAAAAAAGATAAAAAAGAGTTATGTTTTGAAATTTTTACTTTTTATGGTATAAAACAAAAATACCATACCTTCATTTCAGTTTGTCCACTATTATTAGACGAATCCGTTACAACAGCCTCTAGGTTAAATGTACCTAGTTTAGGGGCTGTCCATTTAATCTCGTGATAACCACTATTAGTATTGTATTCAGCGTCGCCATGTTTTTCACCATCTATAAATACTTTGACCTCTAA